>JANPGA010000475.1:0-6837 GCA_031423735.1 Bacteroidota bacterium
TTATCATCCAACAATTAAAACTAAATCATACGGGTTTACTTTTTCAGTAGACCCTAATTATCTGTTAAAAATTATGTGAGTAGCATAAAAGGTAATATAATTTTCTTGTGATTACCTCTTATAATTGGGTGCTTCTCTTGTTATTGAAACATCATGTGGATGAGACTCCTTAATGCCGCTTGAAGTTATTCTGATAAATTGAGCTTTTTGAAGATCTTTAATTGTTTTCGCTCCGCAATATCCCATGGAAGCTTTTAAACCACCTCGCAACTGATATATTTCTTCTTCAACGGTACCACGATATGGAACTCTACCCACAATTCCTTCTGGTACCAATTTTTTGATATCGTCTTCAGCATCTTGAAAATAACGGTCTTTTGATCCTTCTTTCATAGCATCAATGGATCCCATTCCTCTATAAACTTTAAACTTTCGTCCTTCGTAAATCATTGCTTCTCCTGGTGCTTCTTCAGTTCCTGCAAGCATCGAACCTATCATTACTGAACTAGCACCAGCGGCAATTGCCTTCGCAACATCTCCTGTAAATCGAATTCCACCATCAGCAATAATTGGAACACCTGTTCCTTTTAGGGCTAGTGCAACTTCATAAACAGCCCACAATTGTGGAACTCCAACTCCTGCAATTACGCGGGTTGTACAAATAGATCCTGGTCCAATTCCTACCTTAACAGCATCAGCACCAGCTTTAACCAATGCTTTAGCGGCCTCTCCAGTAGCAATATTTCCAACAACAATTTGTAAATTTGGAAAAGCCTTTTTTACTTTCTTTAAAGTTTCAATTACTCCTTTTGAATGTCCGTGAGCGGTGTCAATTACAATAGCATCTACACCAGCATTTACAAGTGCTTTCACTCTGTCCAAAACATCACCAGTAACACCAACTGCTGCAGCAACTCTCAATCTTCCAAGTTCATCTTTACAGGAATTCGGACGAGATTTAAACTTAAGAATATCCTTATAAGTAATTAATCCAATTAATTTACCAGCCTTATCAACAACGGGAAGTTTCTCGATTTTATGTTGTTGTAAAATCAATTCTGCTTTTTGAAGACTCGTGGTTCCAATACTAACGATAAGCTTGCCTTTGGTCATAGCTTCACTTACCTTCTTTTTCATATCCTTCTCAAACCGCAAATCACGATTAGTAAGAATTCCTACTAACTTTCCATTCGGATTTACAATTGGAATTCCTCCAATTTTGTTTTCGCCCATTAGCTTTAAAGCATCTCCAATGGTAGCAGTTTCATGAAGTGTAACAGGATCTTGAATCATTCCACTTTCACTTCGTTTTACCTTTCGAACTTCAGCAGCTTGTTGTTCAATACTCATGTTTTTATGCAAAACACCCATTCCACCTTCATGTGCCATAGCAATTGCCATAGCAGATTCAGTAACGGTATCCATTGCTGCGGCAATTACTGGAGTGTTAATTTGGATTTTACGGGTAAAAAAACTGGAAGTGTCCGTGTCTCGAGGCATTACTTCTGAGTATGCCGGTACTAATAAAACGTCATCGTAAGTAAGTCCTTCGCCAACAAATTTTGCCATATTGTTTTTCATTCAATGGTTCTTTTAATTGACGGTCAAAAGTAGTGCTTATGTGGTTAGGAAAATTAGGTATTCGAATTATTAATTTGTTAACATTACTTTTTGAGATATTCTATTGGTTAAAGAACAAAAAAAAGCTGCTTCCAAAGGAAGCAGCTTTTTTAAATTATTAAAATCTTAAACTTTATCGCAATAAAGTAACCGATCCGTTTTTCTCAACTTCTAAACCGTTAGTACCATAAATTCTAACATTGTAAACATAAGTACCAGCAGGTGCAGGATCACCATTATAGGTTCCATCCCATCCAATGGTAGGGTTGCCAGATTCAAATACTTTTTGTCCCCAACGATTATAAACTACAAAGAAGAATTTATTGATATCAA
This sequence comes from Bacteroidota bacterium, assembly GCA_031423735.1. Lineage (GTDB taxonomy): Bacteria > Bacteroidota > Bacteroidia > AKYH767-A > OLB10 > JANXSD01. The sequence continues at coordinate 1,954 of JANPGA010000475.1, forward strand.
TGAATACATGCTGAGGAAGTAATATTGGATTTTTGCCATTTGGAGTAAATGCATTTGGCATAAATAAATGTGGCTCTTGAATTAAACAGAATTCATTTGAAACACTCGTATCTGTATATCCATAAGGATTACCCGCATTTTCATAAGCTTCAATTCTGTAACAGAATCTTCCCGACTTCTGGAATAAACCAGAAACATCATCATTAAACTCTGTAAAGCCGAATCCAAGTGCATTATTTACAGGTATTGGTTCCCAAACATCATCAACTTTTCTGAAAATTGAATAGTTTTTCACACTTCCCAGCCATTCTTCGTAGTCGTTCCAGAACAAACGGTTTGTAAGATTAAATTCTCCACGACCACTCAATAAGATAGTTCTTCCAACATTACTAATAAGCACTTCGTTTCCACAAGAGTCGATTGTTAATACGCGATAGAAATAACTGAATTGTTCTGTACGAGCAGTATAATCGGTGAAACTAACAATTGGTTGACCTGTAAATGCAGTTACACCAACTGTTGTAAAAGGACCGTTTTTATCAATAGCCCTTTGTAATTTATACCTTGAAACATCAGGGTCATTTGCAGTGTCAACCAAACATTCAACTAATACTTTTCTTTCAGCTAAAACAGTCGCTTTTTTAAGATAACTAAATGTAGGTTCTGTTAAAAGATTTGCAAACTCACATGCACTTGTAGAAGTAGAAGTTCTATTTGCAAAATTTCCTTGCGCTTGTACATAATAACAATACGTTGAATCTTTCATTAGTGTTGTATGGCTATATGATATATTATTTGGAGGTACCGTTGCTAATAAATTAAACGGTCCACCATTTTCACTCATATAAACATTGTAATTAGCAACACCACCAACCATATTTATGTAAGGATTCCAACGTACATCAATTGCCGCTCTACATATATCCAATTTAGCAGTAACAAACATTGTATTATGCGCAACTCCAATGTTACTTACGTTGCGACAACTATCAAAGGTGGCGATGCTATATAATTGAGGAGCATTTGCAGCTGCTGGATTAACATGTGCAAAAGTTAAATTGTTTTTGCCATTAACTGCACCAATAGAATCCCAAGATGCACCATTAAATAAATAAACAATATATCCTTCCGCATCTCCAGAGGTACTTGGTAACCAACTTACATTTATATTAGTTGGTGAAGCAGGATTTAAGCTTACAGTATCCAATAAAGCTGCATAAGGTTTTGTTAAATCTCTAAATAAATCACCATCGACGGATGAATTTGAAACACAACCTGTAGAACTTGTTGTTGAAACATAATAGTTAATTACTGCTTGACAAACATTGATGGTATCCAAGTACTGAGTTGTTGGAGCAGGAACATTTTTAATTAATGTCCATTTTCCTAAAGGATATTCTTTATAAACATCATAACTTGTAGTTGAACCAGCAACATAAGGTTCTAGTGGATTCCAAGTAATAACGGCTACACCATTATTATTAAGTACATCTACCTTAATTGTTTTTAAAGTATCAGAAGCTGGCGAATACTGGACTCCACAACCAGATCTAGTTTTTATATTAAAGAAGATTGAATTAGCTTGAGCATTAACTCCTTTAACGGTATCTGTTAATGTGAAATAATTAAAGATAGAGTCAACAACGTTGTATGGTCCATTGATAGAATTTGATGAATAAATCTGATAACTATTAAAACGATGTGCAGTATCTAAAGGAGCGGTCCATGTTAATACAACATCTCCATTTGCAAGTACAGAAGCACAATGTAAAATAGGAGCATCAGGAATTGAATTGTCAACAAATATTTCACCATCAACATTTGAATTAGAAACACATGCTAAAGCATCATTTATACTTACTCTATAATTTACCGAATCAATACAAATATTGTTTAAAGTCTGAGTAAATGTTGTTCCTACAAATGAAGGATCTAATACACTCCAGTTATTTGAACCACCTGGAAATTCTTGCTCAATTTTATATCCTGGAGATGCCGTAGGTAAACTTGGAGTACGAAGTGGATTCCAATTTAAGGTAGCAATATTATTTCCTGCTCCACTAACTTTCAAGAAGATACTATTCAATTGTGTTCTAACAGAAGAAGTATCCGTCTGACCTGTACATCCCGATTTAGAAACTAAATAATATCCAACTGAACTTGCATTTCCATTAGCTGTTAAATCAGTATAAGTACTAACATTAAATGGATCAATGGAGTCTCTTAAAGTAAACCCTGTTCCGTTATCTCTATATAAATTATACTGATTGAAATTTACCCAACTTGAAGGTGTCGGATTTTTCCATGATAATTCTATTGCACCATTACTTTTAACATTCAAGCATCGTAATTCTGGGTTGTCAATAACATTTCCAATATAGGTGAATGTACTATCTGCTTTGTTTGAATTTGAAAAACAACCAGAAACATGATTCACTTTTATTTGATAAGTTATCAAGGTGTCACAATTAGAAATTGCTTGTGTTGTATTTAAATTAGGAGTAGAAATGAGCGGTTGAATTGCACCATAAGTAGAGTAAACATTGTAATCAGAATTACTTGCCGTTAATGGCGTATGTAAAGGACTCCATGCTAAGTTTGCAAATCCTAAAGTTGGTGTTGCTGTCAAATAAATTGACCTTAGCGAATCACTTGTAGATCCATTTTCAACTTGACCTGTACATCCTGATTGAGTGATTAAGTAATAACCAAAAGATTGATTATTTCCTGTTGCAGTTTTGTCAAGATAAGTCAATGTATTTAACGTTTCAACCGAATCAATTAACGCAAAACCTGAACCTGTATTTCTCCAAATTTCATATTCGTTGAAGTTTGTAAAGTCAGATCCTACTGGCTTATCCCAAGTTAAAGTTATTTGTCCGTTATTCTCAACATTAACACAATACAACTTAGGACTTCCTATAATATTTCCTATGTAAGTAAATGTTGAATCAGCAAGGTTTGAAGTGGAAGTGCAACCTACAAGAGTATTGTCAATATCAACACGATATTCGTACTTAACATTACAGATGCTTATTGGGTCTGTGTAACTATTGGTTGCAGACGTTCCAATTTGGGTATAAACTCCAGATCCTGGTACACCACGATAGATAGCATAGTTTCCTGAGATAGGTGCATAAGGAATAGGATGCATGTTATTCCATGATAAAATCGCTGAACCTAAGGTAGCATTGTTAACAGTTAAGTACATCGAACTTAACGAATCAGATGTAGTAGGACTATTTACCTGACCCGTACAACCTGCTTGAGTAGTTACATAATAGCTATATGATTTAAGATCTCCATTAGCTAAGGCATCTGTATAATTTATTGCTGCACTATTGCTTACCGAATCATATAAAGCCCATCCAGAACCATCATTCCTCCAAATTTCATATTCATTGTAATTGGTAAATGATGATGGAGTAGGAGGTGCCCATCGAACTTCAATTTGTCCATTCGTTTTTACACTAACACATCCAATTGTTGGACTAGCAATAACATTTCCAATGTACGAGAATGTTGAATTTGCTGCATTCGATTCAGAAGTACAAACAGGATTTGAATTATCTAAATCAATAACATATTCATAAGGTACATTACATACTTTAATAGTATCGCGGAAAGTTGTGGTAGCAGAAGTTCCTACTTGAACATAAGCACCTACACCAGTTGAACGACGTAAAATTTTATAAGGGCCTAATGCAGTAGGTAAGGAAGGAGTAACCATTGCATTCCAACTTAAATCTGCAAAACCTAAATTAGCATTACTTACAGCTAAATACATACTGCTTAAAGTATTCGAAAGAGCAGGAGCATTAACTTGTCCAGTACATCCCGATTGTGTATTTAAATAGTAAGAATAAGATTGCGTATTTGCATTTGCTAAAACATCAGTATAAGTAAATGTTCCACTTGCACCAATTGAATCGTACAATACAAAACCAGCTCCATTATTTCTCCAAATTTCATATTCATTAAAATCAGTAAAAGAAGAAGGAGTAGGGTTTGACCATGTTAACGCAATTTGTCCGTTAGCTAAAACATTAACACAACTTAAAGATGGACTAGCAATAACATTACCTATATAAGTAAATGTAGCATTCGCAGCATTTGATTGTGATACACAAGCTGGAGCAGAGTTGTCTAAATCAATACGATATTCAAAAGGAACATTACATGCTTTAATAGTATCACGGAAGGTAAGAGCAATAGTAGTTCCTACTTGAGTATATGCACCAACTCCATTCGGACGACGCATTACTTTGTAAGGTCCAGGAGCAGTAGGAAGTGAAGGTGTAACCATTGCATTCCAACTTAAATCTGCAAAACCAACAGTAGCATTACTTACAGTCATGTAAATACTTTTTAAAGTATTAGAAACTGTAGGCGCATTTGCTTGACCAGTACAACCAGATTGAGTATTTAAATAATATGAATAAGATTGAGTATTTCCATTTGCTAAAACATCGGTATATGTATTTGTTCCGCTTGCCCCAACCGAATCATAAAGCACAAAACCAGCACCGTTATCTCTCCAAATTTCATATTCATTAAAATCAGTGAAAGAAGAAGGAGTAGGGTTTAACCAAGTTAATGCAATTTGTCCGTTTGCTTGTACACTTACACAACTTAAAGATGGACTTGCGATCACATTACCAAGATAAGTAAATATTTTATTAGCAGCATTTGATTGAGATACACAAGCAGGAGCTGAGTTGTCTAAATCAATACGATATTCATAAGGAACATTACAAGCTTTAATAGTATCACGGAAAGTAAGAGCAATAGTTGTTCCTACTTGAGTATATGCACCAACTCCGTTAGGACGACGCATTACTTTGTAAGGTCCAGGAGCAGTTGGAAGCGAAGGCGTAACCATTG
>JANPGA010000476.1:0-1509 GCA_031423735.1 Bacteroidota bacterium
TATTAATGCAGATAAACTCCACGGTAAAAAATACACTTTACACGTTTATGATATCACCGGCAAAGAAATTTTTAAAGAACAAGGCAATTTGCAACCCCCATATTTTACAAAGGATTTAGGAATGAGTGGGTTTGCGAAGGGAATGTATATTATCATACTTGAAACTGATAAGGAGAGATTAAATGCAAGGTTTATAAAGTAAATGAGGAGTTAGGAATTCAGAATGCAGAATTCAGAATTCAGAATGCAGAATGAAATAATGATCTGTTTCCATTACATAAATTATTGAAAAGTTAATTAATCCTGCTTGCCATAAAGTCTTTTACTTTTTGGTTCAGACAATGTAATTCCTTCTCAAGACAAATAAAAATTTTCTACGTAGCAATAAATAATTCTATATGAAAAATTTGAGCGTAAGATGCGCTTGGAGGTCCAGCGAAAGTGCGAACCAGCAATTGGTTAACCGATGAAAATAATAGAAACCACTGCCTGTTGTATTTCACTTAATTGCGATCGTAGTAAGTAATAAGTAAAATTGTTGGTTGGTTTCGTTGGCGCCTTTTTCTTTGGTTCGTTTCTTTTTTGCGTAAAAAAGAAATGAACAAACTAAGTTGGAACACGAAATCACTTTTTACCGAGTATCGATTGAGGTGGAAAAATTAAAGCTATTTCGAAGTAGAATCATAATCCTTTACCACCACCACCTTCTCTATTTTAGCAACAAGTTTCCCAATTGGGGTACAAATGTTAGCATCAAAATTATTTGCTTTTAACAAGGTTGTAATTTCATCAACAGCATCGGGATGAACGGCAATAAGTAATCCTCCACTTGTTTGTGGATCACAACCTAAATGAAGTGCCCTAGCTCCTACTTCCGAAATTTTTTCGCCATAACTATTCCAATTGCGATAAGTGATCGCAGGGATACAATATTGATCGAGATAAACATCAATTCCTTTTAGTTCAGGAACTAGGTTCATATCTATTTCTGCACTCAGTCCGCTACCTTCTGCCATTTCGATTAAATGTCCGAACAGACCAAAACCGGTTACATCCGTTAAAGCATGAACATGATTCAATTTACCAAGTTCAGCACCAATTTTATTGAGCGTACTCATGCTTGTAATTGCAATATCAAGATCGGTATCAGAAAGTAATTCCTTTTTGGAAGCTGTTGTAAAGATGCCAACGCCGATAGGTTTGGTGAGGAAGAGTAAATCACCTTCTTGAGCAGTATTGTTTTTCTTTAAATTTTTAAGATTTACAAAGCCACTCACTGCTAAACCAAAAATTGGTTCGGGACTATCAATCGAATGTCCACCAGCTAAAGGAATTCCTGCTTCTTCACAAACCGATCGTCCGCCAGCAACAACTTGTGATGCGATCTCAGGTGCAAGTTTATCAATTGGCCAACCTAAAATAGCAACCGCCATGCTTGGAGTACCGCCCATCGCATACACATCACTAATAGCATTTGTAGCGGCAATTCTTCCAAAATGAAATGGATCA
>JANPGA010000477.1:0-13754 GCA_031423735.1 Bacteroidota bacterium
TTAGTAATTGCGGTATCGCCTCCCGCTGAATTGGCGTTGGTTCCGTAAAACCAAGAGCCTCGATGCCTTTGAGGATTTTACTGTCAAGGCCCAGTTCTTCAAATAATAATGATTTCATCTGGCAAAGGTAGTCTATTTGCGCGTGCAAAAGTGCTTTTTTAAATTATAAAATGGATACAAGTACTTATTAATGATTGTTTTAGTGTAGTTTAAACGACTACAAAACTATATTTTATCATATAATTCAATCTATTTATGATAATTGTGTTAATTGAAATTAAGTAACTTTGCTCACTTAAAATTAGCAAATAATCATTATGAAAGAAGTATATATTGTATCTGCCGTTCGTACTCCAATCGGAAGTTTTGGTGGAAGCCTATCTTCAATACCAGCAACCCAATTGGGAGCAATAGCCATTAAAGGTGCACTTGAAAAAGCTGGCATTAAAGGTTCTGATGTAAATGAAGTTTACATGGGTAATGTTTTACAAGCAAACGTAGGGCAAGCGCCTGCTACCCAAGCAACTATGTTTTCAGGATTACCAAATTCAATTCCAAGTACCACAATAAATAAAGTATGTGCATCAGGAATGAAAGCCATTATGCTTGGCGCACAAAGTATTATGTTAGGTGATAATGATGTTGTTGTTGCCGGTGGAATGGAAAATATGAGTGCTGTTCCATATTATCTTGATAAAGCCAGAAACGGGTATCGTTTAGGCAATGGACAAATTATAGATGGTTTAGTTAAGGATGGCCTATGGGATGTTTATAAGGATTATCATATGGGAAATGCTGCGGAACTTTGTGCTACAGAATGCAAAATTAGCCGAGAAGAACAAGATGCATATGCGGTTGAATCTTATAAAAGAGCCCAATCAGCTTGGGCAAAAGGATTATTTAAAGATGAAATTGTTTCAGTTTCAATTCCTCAAAAAGGAAAAGATCCATTAGTAATTAGTGAAGATGAAGAATACAAAAAGGTTGATTTTAATAAAATTCCAACCTTACGTCCTGTATTTACTAAAGATGGATCAGTGACAGCAGCAAATGCTAGTACATTAAATGATGGAGCTGCAGCACTAATTTTAATAAGCAAAGAAAAAGCAGATGCTCTGGGCATTAAACCAATAGCGAAAATTAGAAGTTATGCGGATGCACAACAAGCTCCTGAATTGTTCACTACTGCTCCATCAAAAGCTTTACCGAGGGCAGTTGAAAAAGCAGGTTTAAAAATGAGTGACATTGAATATTTTGAAATAAACGAGGCCTTTTCAGTTGTTGCTTTAGCCAATAACAAAGAAATGAACTTAGATCCTACCAAAGTAAATATTAATGGAGGCGCGGTAGCTATTGGTCATCCTTTAGGTTGTTCAGGTGCTAGAATTATAGTTACATTAATAAATGTGCTTAAGCAAAAGAATGCAAAAATAGGAGCTGCTGGAATATGTAATGGTGGTGGTGGAGCTTCAGCTTTAGTTATTGAATTAGTTTAATAATTAATTTTCTTAAACAAGCATTCGTGCTTTCAACAATGGCATACGGAATATGTAATTTGAGTATAATATCTGTTAGAGCAGAACCCGCTCATAAAGCAGAAATGGTTAGTCAACTTTTATTTGGAGAAAGCTTTACTATACTTGAATCACAGCAAGAGTGGTTGAAAATTCAAATTGCTTACGATGGATATGAAGGCTGGATCCACAACAAACAGCAATTAGAAATCGGGCTTCCTGACTTTAATGAATTACAAAAATCAAATAACTTTTTAACCTTTGATTTAGTCCAGATTTTATTAAATCATCAAAGTATTTATTCAATCGTATTAGGGAGTACGTTGCCTTGGTTTAGATCAGGCAGCTGTAGAACTGGAGATCAGAGTTTTAAATTTGATGGTAATGCTCGGCAACCCGAATTAGGGCTAGGTACAAAGGCTTTAGTTGAAAATGCATTTATGTATTTAAATGCACCTTATTTATGGGGAGGTCGATCGCCTTTTGGGATTGATTGTTCAGGATTAACTCAAATGGTTTACAAACTTAGTGGTGTTCCTTTAAAAAGAGATGCTTGGATGCAAGCTGAACAGGGACAAGGAATTCATTTACTTGATGAAACTCAGCCTGGTGATTTGGCTTTTTTCGACAATGAAGAAGGAAAAATTACACATGTGGGAATATTAATTTCTAAAAACAGAATTATTCACGCTTCAGGAATGGTAAGAATTGACAATATCGACCATCATGGGATTTTCAATACTGACAGTAAACGTTACACTCATAATTTGAGAATAATCAAAAGGATCTTTTGAGTTAAAAAAGCTATTCTAATAGACGGTGAACCTGATTTATTTCTTTTTCATTTAACAAATTTTCAATTGACGAATAAGTGTTTTTTAAAGCCTCTGCAATTTGGTGTTTATTCAACCATTTCACCTCTGTAATACCTTCTTCTAGCTGAGGAATTGGAATGGATAAATCATTTGATTTCATCAAATACCAAAAAGTTCTCTTTAAAACCTTTTCGCCTTTAAATTCATACGTATGATAACTAGTTGGTAATTGTTTTAATAATTCTAACCTTGAAATACCACATTCTTCAAAAATTTCACGAATGGCAGCTTTTTCTGGGTCTTCACCCTTTTCAATTTTACCTTTAGGAAGATCCCATTTCCCATTTCTAAATATCATCAACAAAAGCTGTTCAGGATTCAAGACAACTCCCCCAGCTGCGTCAATCCTTAAAAAAAAACTGCAAAAAGTCTTCCATGTCACATCTATGTTTTCACAAATGAAAATTAATTTATTTAAGATAATATTATCCTCAAATGCATTTATCATCGAGGATAATTTCTCTTTGCTTTCGTTTCCATAAAGACGTAAAACCAAATCACAACTTTCGAACGAATCTCCATTACAAACAAATTGGAGCATACGTTCATTATAATATACTTTATACATTCATTTATATTAAATCAAATACTTGGTTTCATTATTAAATTACCTACAAATGGAAATAATAATAATAAGCCTTTCCAAGTCCGAAGTTATCATATTTATCAATTACTCTATTACATTTGTTTTTATGGTTGTAATATTAACAAGAATAAACTAGGTTTGTAAACTATGCAAGATGATATAGCAATTAAAGTCGCTGAGTTTTTGCTACAAATTAAAGCAATTAAACTACAGCCAGATCAACCCTTTACATGGGCATCAGGATGGAAATCGCCTATTTATTGCGACAATAGAATTTCATTATCTTACCCTCGCATAAGAACTTTTTTAAGACAAGAACTAGTAAAACTTATCGAAGACAAATTTGGTAGACCTGATATAATTGCAGGAGTTGCTACTGCGGCAATAGCTCAAGGAGTATTAGTTGCTGAGGCGATGGGATTGCCTTTTGTATATGTAAGGCCGTCTGCAAAAGATCATGGTAGGCAAAACACTATTGAAGGTGAAATAAAAGCAAATCAAACTGCTGTTGTTATTGAAGATTTAATATCAACTGGTGGCAGTAGTTTGAAGGCAGTTGAAGAATTAAAGGCTAATGGAATTATAGTAAAAGGATTGGTTTCTATCTTCACTTATGGATTTGAAACCGCCTCAACAAATTTCAAAAAATCAGCTTGCCCTTGGTATGCACTAAGTAATTATGATGTGTTAATTAAGCAAGCAATTGCAAGTGGGTATGTTAAAAAGCAAGATTTGGCTTTACTACAATCATGGCGTCAACATCCTGATAAATGGGGAATTTAGTTAGTATATCTTGTAAACTTTAATAAAAATAAACTTAAGTTAATGACACGTTTAGAGAGTGAAAAAGCAACTATTAATAAGTCTTCAAAAGAAATTTATGATTTCCTTTCTAATTTTTCTAATATTGGATCATTAATGCCATCTCAAGTCATCAATTTCGAAACTGATGGAGATACTTGCAAATTTACTATACAAGGAATGGCGACTCTTGGTATGAAATATAGTACTAAAACACCGAATTCGGAGCTAATCATGAGCAAACATGAAAAAGCGCCTTTTGATTTTAATTTAATTTGTAAAATTAAAGAATTAACCTCCAATAGTAGTGAGGTTCAACTTTTGTTTGATGCTGACTTGAATCCATTTTTGAAAATGATGGCAGAAAAACCTTTAACTAATTTTATAAATTTATTATTGAATAGATATAAAGAGATTGCCAGTTCCTAAGTTCAGTTTATCAGTTAGAAATAGATTTAACAATTTATAAATTTTCAACATTAAACCTAACTAGTGGATGGTTGGCGGAAATTGATTCGCCATTTTTATCTAAAATTGCTGCTCCGTTATTATCAACACCTTCTAAACGAGCTGAAAATAAAACGTCGTTACTAATAAAGCTCGAAACCATATTTTTTCTATACAATCTTTTATCATAAGCTTGTTCAATTATTTGGTAATTACCCTTTAAAAATTGCTGGTAAAAAAAGTTTAAATGAGTATTGAGTATTGGGATTTCAGACTCAGGGTCATAGGATAATCCGGTAAGCATGCGCATAGAACAAGCTGTGGTAGAAAAATCATTTAAAAAGCGAAATTGATTAAGATTTATTCCAATGCCGATGGCAATAGCAGATATTTGATTTCCTCTAAGATTGTTTTCAATTAAAATCCCAGCGAGTTTTTTGTTCTCTACCATTATATCATTTGGCCATTTTACAGAACAAGGTTGCTTAATTCGATCTTCAATGTAGGAGGCAATACCAGAACTTATGGCTTTATTCAATATAAATTGCTGCTGCGCGACTATATGATGCGGGCGAAATATAAAAGTGGCATATAATCCCATACCTGGTGCACTTTCCCAATTATTTCCTCGCTGGCCTCTTCCTAGGGTTTGCTCATAAGCTAAAACAACAGTATTATCAACGAAAGTTCCCTTCTCAATTAACGAAAGAGCGTAATTATTTGTTGAATCAATTAAAGGTAGAACGATTAGGTTCATGTTAAGAGGTTAAAATTGCGTAGTTTTGTGAACAAATTTAGCTAAAACGGATGGCAAAAACGGCAAAAGCCGCAAAACAAAACTTCAGAACAGCAACTGATATTTTGACCGATGCAGTAATAAAAGGGCTTCTAGATAAAAAAGGACATAGTATAGTTAGTTTGGACCTAAGATTAGTGAGTGGTGCAGTAGCAGATATGTTTATTGTATGTCATGGTGATTCATCAACTCAAGTTGAAGGTCTTGCTAGGTCGGTTGAAGAAGTTGTTCATGGTGAACTTAATGAATGGCCAACTTTTATTGAAGGAAAAGAAAATGCACAATGGGTGATAATCGACTATATAAATGTTGTAGTTCATATATTTCAAAACGACCAAAGAGAATATTATGGTATTGAACGATTATGGGCCGATGCTGAAATAAAAAAATATTAATAACTAACCATCATAATTATTGTTTAATACTAGCTTATTGCCGTATTAAAATTTAGTATTCAATCCGAATTCAATAAAATGTCAGATCAACCACAAAACGAGGAAAAGAAAAAAGTACCATTTAATAACTTCCCTAAACCGAAAACACCTCGTTTCAATTTTAATTTCTATTGGGTTTATGCCCTAGTTATTTTTGTAATAATTGGAATTAACCTATTTGACTTTGGGAACCATCCCAGAGATACAACCTGGACTAATTTCTCCACGTGGGTAAAAAATGGGGATGTAGAAAGAGTGATTGTCATCAATAAAGAGGTTGTTGATGTTTACATTAAAAAAACTAGCCTTTCGAAAGATGAATTCAAAAGTTCAGCACACAAAGCGATTGGAAATGGGGTGAATGAAGGTCCTCATTTCGCTTTTACTATTGGTGATGTTGCTTCTTTTAAAAAGGATCTTGATGATGTTCAAAAGGACTTGCCAATAGAACAAAAGATTAACATCGTTTATAATAATAATGATCGTAATAATTGGGATTCTTTACTCAATTGGTCTTTATTAATAATAATGGTAGTTATGCTTTACATGTTTCTAATTAAGAGAATGGGAGGCGGAGGAGGTGGAAGCCAAATTTTTAATATTGGCAAATCAAAAGCTACCTTATTTGATAAAGATCTTCATGTTAAAGTTACTTTTAACGATGTTGCAGGCTTGGAAGAAGCGAAAGTTGAGGTAATGGAAATTGTTGATTTCTTAAAAAATCCTAAAAAATATACCACTTTAGGAGGAAAAATCCCTCGTGGAGCATTATTAGTAGGCCCTCCAGGAACTGGAAAAACTTTATTGGCGAAAGCTGTTGCTGGTGAAGCGCAAGTTCCATTCTTTTCTCTTTCGGGATCAGATTTCGTTGAGATGTTTGTAGGTGTTGGTGCTTCTCGCGTAAGGGATTTGTTCCGTCAGGCAAAAGAAAAAGCACCTAGTATAATTTTTATTGATGAAATTGATGCTATTGGTCGTGCAAGAGGTAAACAACCTTCTTTTAGTGCGAATGATGAACGTGAAAGTACGCTAAATCAGTTATTAACTGAGATGGATGGATTCGGTAGCAATTCCGGAGTAATCATTCTAGCTGCTACAAACAGAGCGGATATATTAGATCGTGCGTTACTTCGTCCTGGTCGTTTTGACCGTCAGATATATGTTGAATTACCAGATTTGAATGGAAGAAAAGAAATCTTTAAAGTACATTCTAAACCTTTGAAACTTGACCCAGGTTTGGATCTTGATTTCTTAGCAAAGCAAACTCCTGGTTTTTCTGGAGCAGATATCGCAAACCTTTGTAATGAAGCAGCACTTATAGCAGCCAGAAAAAACAAAACATCAATAGGTCAACAAGATTTTATTGATGCAGTGGATAGAATTGTTGGAGGATTAGAGAAGAAAAATAAAATTATCTCCTTAGAGGAAAAACGCACCATTGCTTACCACGAATCAGGTCATGCTGCTGTTAGTTGGTTATTACAACATACGGCTCCATTGGTTAAAGTTACAATTGTTCCAAGAGGGAATTCATTAGGTGCAGCATGGTATTTACCTGAAGAGCGACAAATCACAACTATGGAGCAAATTTTTGATGAAATGTGCGCTGCATTAGGAGGACGTGCATCTGAATTTGTAACATTTGGAAAAATTTCAACTGGTGCCTTAAGTGATCTTGAAAAAATTACTAAACAAGCATATGCGTGTGTAACATTATTTGGTTTAAATGAAAAAATTGGCAATGTAAGTTTTTATGATTCAACAGGAAATGCTGATTATACTTTCACTAAACCTTACAGTGAAAAAACAGCTGAGCTTATCGACAATGAAGTTAAAAAATTAATTGAAGAAGCATATCAACGCACAATTGAACTTTTAAAAAATCATCGCGCTGAACTCGATAAACTTGCAACAACCTTATTAGAAAAAGAAGTGATTTACAAAGAAGATCTTGAAACTATTTTCGGAAAAAGGAAATGGGATAAGGAAGAAATTACTACTAATGATTTAACTAAAAAGGACAATGTAAGTACAACTGCATCTATAGCAAATGGATCTTCAAATGGTCACTCAGATACAGAAGTAAATGTACCGATGATTGATAAGGCACCAAGTCAGGAAAATTAGTATTCAAAAAATATGGAAGAAAGCACCACCCGTGAAAAGGTGTTGAAAAAAATCAGGGCGTCGTTACTTAGTAAAACTCCCAACCCATATCCGAAGCTTGACTTCGACAGTTCTGTATTTCAATATACTGATGAAGATCCTGTACTCGTTTTTTCAGAAAAGTTAACCTTAGCTGGAGGGAAATTTTTTCTAGTAGAAAATGAACTTGAATTTGTTGAAGGAATTCTAAATCTAGGTTTAAAATACAAATGGAAAAACATTGTTTGCATTGAGGATGGATTATCGAATCTTTTAACAGAATGTGAACTCCCCCATTTAGTTTCAGTTGATGAATTGGCTATTATGGATGTTGTGGTTACCTCTTGTGAATGCCTAATTTCTAGAACTGGAAGTCTGCTTTTTTCTTCAAAAGAAAATACAAGATCGGCACCTGCATTTGCTCCAATACATATAGTATTTTGCAAAGCCAGTCAGATTGCAATTGATTTAAAGGATGCGATTGTTTGGCTACGTCATAAGTATTCGAAATTGCCTTCCAGCGTAACAGTAGTGACGGGACCAAGTCGTACCGCTGATATTGATGGTCAGTTGGTAATTGGAGCACATGGGCCAACCCAATTATATGTTTTCATGATTGATAATAGAGAATTGTAAACCATGAATACAAATCAAGATTGGATAAAAATCTATACTAGCGATAAAGCATATCAAATAGAAATTGCTAAAGCTATATTAGAAGATGAAGAAATTCAAACCTTCCAAGTTGATAAAAAGGATTCATCGTACGCCTTTGGAGAGATAGAATTATATGTGCAATCGAAAGATGAAATAAGTGCTAAATTGATTTTAATTGAACATGAGTTATCGTGAATAATTTCTGGCAACGTATAATAACTGGCACTGTATTCGTTGCAACAATTATTGCAGCAATTTTTTATGGTCCATTAAGCTTTCAACTGCTTTTTTTAATTGTATCATTACTTTCATTAAAAGAATTTTATTTAATGGTTAGAAATGATCATCGAAGCCCTAATGAAGTTTTAGGTTTAATTTTCGGAGGAATAATTTACATAATTTATAGTGGAATGTTTTCAAATTATCTTCCTGAAAAATATTCTGTAATTATTTATCCTTTATCAATTATTATTTTTATTGCTGAGTTATATAGAAAAAAGCAAGAACCATTCACTAATATCGGATTCACTTTCTTAGGAATATTTTACGCAGTTTTGCCATTTGCTTTACTAAATAAAGTTGCGGCATTTTCAGGGAATTATGATTCTGGATTATTAATTGGTTATTTTATTATTTTGTGGTGTAGCGACACGTTTGCTTATGTATTTGGAAATTTATTAGGAAAAACTAAGCTGTTTGAAAGGATTTCTCCAAAAAAATCATGGGAAGGGAGTATTGGAGGTGGAGTTTTTGCATTAATTGCTGCGTGGATACTTTGGCAATTTAATCCACAAATAAGTCTTCAAAATTGGCTTGTTATTGCAGCTATCATTATTGTTACAGGTACATTGGGCGATTTAACCGAATCAATGCTTAAGCGAAGTTTAAATGTAAAAGATTCAGGAACACTACTACCTGGGCATGGAGGAATGCTCGACCGATTCGACGGCTTATTACTTTCTGTTCCAGCTGTTTGGGCTTACCTAGTTTTATTCTGCTAATTTGTGGATATACCGTTCTAATTAATTTTAACTTTTTACGTTTATAACCGTATACAACTATTGATGAAATAAATATTAATGCGCATTCGTAAGTTTCTATCCAGAATAATTCACTCGTTTCCAATTCAACTTGTTGTAATGCACTTCAAGAAGAACCAGATAATGATGTTATATTGGATTTTACTTTTTGGATTTATTACACAATCAGTTGCCACAAAATTTGGGATCCCTTATCTATTTCTCGATCCCGAGTATATGGGATTTGTAGGCCAAAGAGCATTTTTTATAATGGGAGTTTGTTTGGGTTCCTTTGTAATGGCATTTAATATTTCAAGTTTTATTTTAAATAGTTTTAGATTTCCATTTCTAGCTACTCTCTCTCGTACATTTCAAAAATATACCCACAATAATTTTATTATCCCTACTCTCTTCATTATAATTTATGTTTATAAAATATTTTATTTTCAATACTACAGTCAACTTAAAGAACTGAATGAAATAATACTAAACATAAGTGTCTTTTTGGGTGGCTATTTAATTGTAATAGTTACAACGCTGCGTTATTTCATGGTAACGAATAAAGATATTTATAAGTTATTTGGAGTAGAGCATGCCGACAATGATTTAACATCTCCTATTGGGCCATATATGGGGACTGTTCATAAAGAATCATGGAGAGTAGATACCTATTTAATTTTCCCTTGGAAAATTAAAATCGTTAGAGATACAAGGCATTATCAGAAATACATGCTTGAAAGAGTATTTCGACAAAATCATTTAAATGCGGCTGTAATTGAAATTATTGTATTTGTAACTTTTATTATCCTTGGGCTATTTCGCGACTATGATTTTTTTAGGTTACCAGCTGGAGGTAGTATTTTACTTCTATTTACAATGCTAATTATGTTGAGTGGTGTATTACGCTACTGGTTAAGAGCATGGGCAAACACTGCATTAATCTTACTCTTTATTTTCTTAAACTTTATTTCTCAATTTGAATCATTTAATCCCAGAAACCAAGCTTATGGTTTAGATTATTCAGTAAATGATATCAAGTATAATCGTGAAAATCTTGAAGCGCAAATTCAAAACGGTCATTACAAAAATGATGTAAACCATACCATTCAAATTCTTGAAAACTGGAAATTAAAATGGAAAAAAAGAGGTGTTGAAAAACCAAAAATGATTTTATTAAATGTAAGTGGTGGCGGGCTTCGGTCATGCGTATTTACTTTTAGAACACTTCAACTTATAGATAGTACATTTAATGGTGATCTAATGAATAACACTTCATTTATTAGTGGATCATCGGGCGGAATGATAAGTATGACTTATTATCGAGAACTTTTTTTATCACATCATGACAGCTTAATGAAAGCAAATCAAGACATTGAAAATCGATTTTTATTAAACACTGGAAAAGATTTGCTCAACTCGATAGTTTTTAGTGCAACGGTTGCTGATTTATTTATGAATATGCAACAATTTAAAGAAGGCAAATACCATTATGTTAAAGATCGCGCATATGCTTTTGAAAAACAATTATCGGATAATACAGGTCATGTCTTTGACAAAAGATTAAAAGACTATTATTTACCAGAGTTAAATGCTCAAATTCCGATGATGGTTATCTGTCCAACTATTATTAATGATGGCCGAGCTTTGCATATTTCATCACAACCAGTAAGTTATTTAACACATATACCCGACTCGGGAAATACAGAATTTAAAGAATTAATAAATGGCGTAGATTTTCAACAATATTTTGCTTCAGCAAATTCATCTAATTTAAAAATTATCAGCGCACTGCGAATGAATTCTGCTTTCCCATACATAATGCCTGCGATTTCATTACCTAGCACACCAGCAATGGAAGTTATGGATGCAGGTATTAGAGACAATTATGGTGTAATGAATTCTATTCAGTTTTTATATACTTTTAAAGATTGGATTGCAGAAAATACCTCTGGTGTTGTTTTTTTACAAATCAGAGATACTCATAAAAAAAATAAAGTTGAAGATAATAGTATTAAAACAATTTCCGAGAAACTGATGGCGCCAATGCGTAATGTGTCGGGTAATTTTTTAATAATGCAAGATTATACCTTTGATCGTTATTTACAATATGCACAAAGTTGGTTCAAAGGTCCTTTAAAATTTATTACCTTCCAGATGCCAGAAACTGAAGAACGTGTTTCATTAAGTTGGCACCTTACCGAAAAGGAAAAGAAGCTTATAAAGGCTGCCTCCGTAAATTCTGAGAATAAACAAGCATTAGAAGATTTGAAAACTATTTTAAAGCCACAATCTAATAATCTACCAATTGTTTTAGAGCAACGATAAAACGTTCCTTTGGTAAAAAGTTCCATTCCAAAATTGATGACATTGGTATAGCAGTATCTAAGGCGCCAATTCTTACTGGAGGAGCATCTAAAAAGGGAAAACATTTTTCTGCTATACGTGCAGTAATCTCACCTCCTATTCCACCTGTTTGAGTATCCTCATGCATTACTATAACTTTTCCTGTTTTCTTTACAGATGCGAGTACCGCTTCTTCATCCCAAGGCAAAAGTGTTCTCAAATCAATGAGGTCAGCCGAAATACTTTTATCATTATCCAAAGCTTCTAATGCCCAATGAACACCCAACCCATAGGTAACAATTGTTACATCATTTCCTTCGCGTACTAACTTTGCCTTACCGATTTCAATAGTATAATAGTCATCAAATATATCTTCACTTATGCTCCTATAAAGAGCTTTATGTTCAAAGTACATTACAGGATTTGGATCTTCAATTGCCGCAGCAAGTAGTCCTTTCGCATCGCTAGGAAAAGCAGGATAAACAATTTTTAATCCAGGCACATGAAAAAACCAAGCTTCAGTTGATTGTGAATGAAATGGCCCTGCGCCTGTTGCTGCACCGGTAGGCATTCTTACAACCACATCAACGGGTTGCCCCCAGCGATAATGTGTTTTTGCTAAATTATTTACAATTTGATTAAAGCCACAAGTAACGAAATCAGCAAACTGCATTTCAACTATCGATTTACAACCATTAATTGCCAATCCTAATCCTGCACCCAAAATTGCTGATTCACATAGTGGAGTATTTCTTACTCTTCCTTTACCAAACTCTTCTACAAATCCTAAAGTTGCTTTAAAAACTCCACCATACTCAGCAACATCCTGACCCATAATTACAAGATTAGAATGACGCTGCATACCCTGGCGCATTGCATCAGTAATGGCATCTAAAAATCTTTTTTCAGATTTATTAGTAGTAGTTGGTACTAAAATATTTTTTGGAGATAAAGCGAACATATCACGAATTTCAATTTCAGTATGAGCTTCTACTTCTTTTTCTGCAAATGAAATTTCTAATCCTCGTTCTATTTCCTCTTTAATCTCAGCACGAATCATTGAAACAAAATCATCATTAATAATATTTTCAGAAAGAAGATAATCTTCATAATTTCTAATTGGATCCTTGCGTCCCCATTCTTCAAAGAGCTCTTGAGGAACATATTTAGTTCCAGAAGCTTCTTCATGTCCGCGCATTCTAAATGTAAGACATTCTAAAATTATTGGACGAGGATTTTCACGAATTGATTTGGCTAAACGATCAACAGTATTATAAACTTCTAAAATATTATTTCCATTTACTTGAACCCCTTCAATACCGTATCCAATTGCCTTATCAATAAATTGCTTACAACGAAATTGATCCTTACTTGGAGTTGAAAGACCATACCCATTATTTTCAATCACAAAAATTACTGGTAAATCCCAAACAGCGGCAACATTAATACTTTCATGAAAATCACCTTCACTGCTTGCTCCGTCACCAGTAAAAACTGCTGTAACATGTTTTCGTTCTTTCAAGACATTGCCAAGAGCAATTCCATCAGCAACGCCCATCTGAGGTCCGAGATGAGAAATCATACCCACTATTTTATATTCTTGGGTTCCCATGTGGAAAGATCGGTCGCGTCCCTTTGTAAAACCACTAGGTTTACCAGTAAATTGAGAAAATAGACGATTAAGTGGAATACCACGAACAGTGAAAACACCAAGATTACGGTGCATGGGCAGGATATATTCATCCTTATGCAATGCCATAGCAACACCTACCGAAATAGCTTCTTGACCAATTCCAGAAAACCACTTAGCAAGTTTACTCTGACGAAGTAAAACAAGCATCTTTTCCTCGATAATTCTCGGCTTAATAAGTGCCTTATAAAGGTCGATTAGCGTTTCATTTGAAAGTCCTTCGCGGTTATATTGAAGATAAGGTTCTGTCTTAATCATGGCGGTAAAATACGTGCTCAAAAATACCCCTTTTTAGTGCTTCAAATGAAAAAGATTGACGAAATTTGTACAATATTTCAAACAAATGCAAGAAATCATTGTAGGATTACTTTTTATTGCAGCTGCCTATTTTATCAGCAAACGGCTATGGGATAATTTTAGGCATAAAAAATCGAATGCAGGTTGCGC
>JANPGA010000478.1:0-3486 GCA_031423735.1 Bacteroidota bacterium
TGATGGAGGTGCAAATTGGACTAACATAACTTATAATTTACCAAATGTAAACCATCGAAAAATATTGGCTGAAGAATTTGGAGGTACTCAAGAGCTAGTATTTATTGCAACAAATAATGCTGTTTATTATAAAAAAGCTGGGCAAGTAACTTGGACCAATTACAGTACCAATTTACCAGGAAGAAGGTCCAACAAATTTCACAATGTATGATGATGGAACCAATCAATCATTAATTCGTTATT
This sequence comes from Bacteroidota bacterium, assembly GCA_031423735.1. Taxonomy (GTDB): domain Bacteria; phylum Bacteroidota; class Bacteroidia; order AKYH767-A; family OLB10; genus JANXSD01. The sequence continues at coordinate 244 of JANPGA010000478.1, forward strand.
ATACATATGGACGTGGTGTATGGGAAAGTCCGTTTACAAATGTGAGAGCCTTGAATACTCTAATTTCAGTAAATTCAGAATCCGATCCTAGTTGCAATGCCCACACCGTTACTTTTGGTGATGTATCTACAGGTGTGCCATTATCCTATTCTTGGAGTTTTCCTGGTGGAACGCCTTCTACATCTTCGTCTCCGAATCCAACCATAACTTATACCTCTAGTGGTACCTATAATATTACTTTAACGATTACTGATGCGTCAAGTAATACTTCAACACAAACGATTTCAAAAACTATTCAACTGTTTCCACAAACAAGTTCTGCCATATCAATTGTATCAAATCCGATTTCTTCAACTGTATGTGCTGGCGGGTCAGTTACCTTGACAGCTAGCGGAGGAGTTGCGCCTACTACTGTAACGTTAGGGACAGGTGTATTGGTAACACTTGGAAATACTTCAGCTTCAACATTAGGACCTAATCCATTGCAAAACTATTATGGTGGATCCAAACAATTAATGTTATTTACTGTAAATGAACTTAAATCGTTAGGATTGTTTTCAGGAACTCAATTATCTGGTTTTGCCGTTAATTTAGCTGCAACAAATAACGCGTATGTGCTACAAAATCTTCAGGTAAAAATTCAGAATACAAGTTTAACAAGCCTGAGTAGTTTTATAACAACCGGATGGGCAGTTGTGAGAAATGCTGCAAATTATACAATAACAGGAGTAGGTTGGAATACGATTCCATTTACTACTAATTTCACATGGAGTGGAACAAGTAATATTCTAATCGAAGTTAATTATTCAAACAATAATGCGGGATCATCTGGCAATACTGCATTATATGGAGCTACATCAAATGTGAGTACTTTGTTTTATCGAGTTGACAATGCTACTGCAACTACTTTGGATACGTATAGCGGATCTCCAAATTCTAGTTATTCTTCTAGAAATAATGTTCGTTTTTCGGTAGTCAACAGTCCGATAACTTACTCATGGTTGCCTGTTTCAGGATTAAATACATCATCAGGAACGATTGTAATTGCAAGCCCAACTGCAACCACAAATTATACTGTTACTGCTTCCTCTCCAGGATCATGTCCAATTTCTACCTCTAAATTAGTAACAGTAAATATTTGTAATATAACATTTAATCTAAAAGCATTTTTACAAGGATTTTATGTTAGTGCAAATACAATGCGACCTGCTTTATTCAATTCTGGGGTAAGTACAAACGCATTAGAGTGCGACTCGATAACAGTTGAATTACGTGACCCATTAAATCTTACTTCAGTTGCTTATAGTAGAACTACTGTAATTAAAATTGATGGAACTGCAACAATGCAATTCCCAATAGCAGTAAATAATAATTCATATTATATTGTATTACGTCATCGTAACTCTTTAGAAACATGGAGTAAAAGTGCAAAGTTATTTACTACTGGTAATGCAATAATGATGGATTTTACTGCACCGTAAATTTGTTAAGCAAAAAAATAAAGGCGATCCAACGGATCGCCTTTATTTTTTAAAATACTTTGATATAAATTATTTTGATTTCGAATCTAGCCATTCAGTTACTCTATTGCGCAAAGCACCAAGAGGAATTGAGCCGTTTTCTAAAATTATTTTGTGAAATTCTTTGATGTCAAAATCTTTTCCTAAACGTTCTTTTGATAAATTTCTTAGAGCTTTTATTTCTTCACCACCAACGTCGTATGATGTAAGTTGAGCAGGCCAAACTATTATTCTGTAATAATAATTTAAAGCATCGTGTTCGGTGATTCCTGATTCCATCATAAAAGCAATTGCTTCTTCTTTCGTCCAATTTTTAACATGTAATCCTGGATCAACAACCATTCCTCTCGACGGCCATGCTCTTCTGCTGATTAATGCAGGCTTCGTTTTATAAAGATTCATTTCTTCAGCAAGCTGTTCACTATATCTCGCCCAACCTTCAACATAACTTCCAAACTCAACCAATTTTGAAATTGGATGTAAATCTTTTAAATCTTTTTGTATTCCAATTTGTAAATGATGACCAGGATATGCTTCATGAAAAGTTAGTTTCTGATTTTGACTTCTCTTCTGTGTTTCTGGATTATTCAAATTAATTCTATAATAAGCAGGCTTACCACCTGTGGCAGCTTCATATGCGCCATTTCCCGACTCATAAGGTTCATAAGGCTTAATTGTTACATCACTTGATGGAAGCAAGCTAAACCATTCTTTACAACCTTTTCTGGCATCTTCTAACAGGGCAGTGTTGAATGACATAATATCTTCGCTAGTTTTAAAATAGTCTGTGCTATCCTTTTCAACATGTTTAATAATTTCAGTAAAATCAGAAATGCCATACAATTCTCCACCTAGTTTCTCGACGGTTTTTTTGTTGGTACTAACAATTGATTGACCTAGATCAAATATTTCTTCTCCTGTTTTAGTGGTAGTGGTTCTTTTTCTAATGCAAGCTAAGTAACATTCATTGCCATTTGGATTTGCTAATATTGAAATGTTTGTTCTTGCTTTAGGTAAGTAATCATTTTTCAAAAAAACTTGATAACTCGTCATAGCAGGAAATACTTTAGTAGTTAACAGATCAGCCCATTGTTTTTTAAACAAACTATTACTGTCTCTTTTAGCAGGAGAATAATATGGAGACTCTTCAACTTTGTAGGCAAGCAAAACTTGAAATTGATCAATTACTAATTGTACAATTTCTTTTGGCATCGTATAACCTTTTGAAACACCGGTTCTAAGATTTTGAACTTCTGTGGAAATAATAGTTGGTAATTTATTCCAACGATCAAGTGCTTGTTTGCGCAACTCATCAGTTCCTACTGGTTGAAATTCTGCAAGCTGTGACCAAGTTAATTGCCAACCATTCAAATGATCAACATTCCATAGATTTCGTTTACATACGCGCATATCGATACTGCTTTCAAGCTCTTCTTTTAAAAGCCAATATGCAACCTTGCTCTTTTTCTCTTTTAATGAAGGCTCACTAATTTTCTTAATCTCACTGTATAAACTATCTTCAAAATTCTCCCATATTTTTAAATCGCCTGGGATATTAGAAGATATTTGATCGTGCCGAGATAGTGTTATGTCAACGAAATAAGCTGTTTCAGGGAAGGTTTCTAAATACCTTTCATAATATTTGTCGGCGAGAGTAATTACTTTGTCATCAGGTTTTGGTGCTACTGTACATCCTGAGATGAAGAGGACAATAAATAGTTTT
>JANPGA010000479.1:0-1566 GCA_031423735.1 Bacteroidota bacterium
TGCATAAACATAGATACCATTAATGAGGAAAAACAAATGAGTTTATTATATTGTGCTGCAGATATTTTTATTTTACCTTCAAGAGAAGATAATCTTCCCAATGTAATGCTGGAATCACTAGCATGTGGTACACCAGTAATCTCCTTTTCTAATGGAGGGATGAGTGAAGTAATCAATAATGGGTTTAATGGCTTTATAGCTGAAGAATGTAATGCAAGTAGTTTAAGCGTAGCTATTACATTAGGTTTGCAAAATATTAACAATTTTAATAGAAAAGAAATTAGATTTGATGCCGAAAGAAGATTTTCGCCTGAAGTACAGAGCAGCGCCTATATCAACGTTTACAAAAACCTACTATAAAATAATAACTTGACTTTTAAAATTTCCATAATAACCATCAACTTAAATAATGAAGTTGGTTTAAAAAGAACCATTCGAAGTGTTATTACTCAAGATTTCAAAAATTTTGAGTTCTTAATTATTGATGGTGGCTCCAACGATGGAAGCAAGAAACTAATCGAAGAATATGCTGATAAAATAAATTATTGTGTGAGTGAATCCGATAATGGAATATATCATGCAATGAATAATGGAATTAAACAAGCTAATGGCGAATACTTGCTATTCCTTAATAGTGGAGATGAGTTGTTGGCTACAGATAGTTTATCAAGCATAATTAATTTTTTGAAGAATGATGATCTGATTTATACTAACTTAGTAATTCATGATTCGAAATCTACATACATTAGAGAATATCCTTCTACGCTTTCATTTAATTATTTTTTAACTGATTCACTTCCTCATCCTGCTACCTTTATTAAAAAAAGTCTTTTTGATAAAACAGGTTTATACAATGAGGATTTAAAAATATGCTCTGACTGGGGTTTTTTCATAAATGCAATATGTAAATATAATGTTAGCTATAAACATATTGACACTGCTATATCTAAATTTTATTTTGATGGAATAAGTTCTTCTCCTGAACATGCACAGCTAATTCAACAAGAACGTAGAAAAGTTTTAGAACGTGATTTTCCTTTATATATAAATACAATTGATGAAGTGATTGATGCCAGAATATTAAATCAACATCTGCAAAATTCTCGCCTTTTAAAACTTGCAAGAAAATTCGGTATGTTAAAAAAAATCTTCAAATAATTTATTTTCTAATTTAATTTAAATTGCTTTTGCATTCATCTTTTTAGACTGACTAATAGTCATGTAAACTCCAAAAAATATTAATATAGCTGCTATAAAATGAATAATGTTAGGGGAATCTTTTCCTAACATCATTGCAAATCCTGCAGCAAGTAGCGGTTGCAAATAAATGTAAACAGATACTGTACCCGCATTAAGTTCTCTTAGAGCCAACGTATTAAATAAATACGCTAAGAAAGTAGTTCCTATCACTACAAAAATTGTTGCCAACCATGCAGATTGAGTGAAGGTGTTCCATTCTATTTGTTTGAATTCGCTAAATCCAAATGGCAAAACTAAAAAAGCTCCAATGAAAAATACAATTTTCATTATTGTTAGCGGGTGATATTTTTTCATTAGTGGTTTTAC
>JANPGA010000480.1:0-3841 GCA_031423735.1 Bacteroidota bacterium
TTAAAAATAAAGTAACAGTAATCGATGACTCCATTCAAATTTTAACTCAGACTTCTATATTAAAATGTTTTGACAAAAAAACTATAATTAAACTGAATGAATACCCTTACAAAACTATTTTATGGAATACTGGTGAAACAACAAAACAAATTACAGCTTCTAATGCAGGATTGTATTATTGCGATGTAACAACTAAATGTTCAGCAATTACGGATTCAATAAATGTTATTGATGAAGTTTGCGCTTGCAATATCTATATACCAAATTCATTTACACCAAATGGTGATGGCATCAATGATTACTTGAAAATTTATGGTGATGGTGAACTTCTAAACGTATCCATTTACAATAAATTTGGTCAAGAAATATTTTATGCTGAAAACAATAATTTTAACTGGAATGGTACATTTAATAATGATTTAGTGAAAGAAGATGTTTATGTTTATAAAATTGTTTATAGAGATTGTAATCAAAAACATCGTGTCAAAAATGGATTAATAAATATTCTCTATTAAATAACAATTTTACTCAAATGACATCTTTCTGACAATTCCCTATCAAAATTTCACTCATCTTTGTAATAAATTAAATTAACATAATGAAAGGGAAATTTCTCATACTAATTGCACTTATTTTTACCATTTCAAATTTAAGAGCGCAAGAAAATCCACCAAAAACAAGTAACTTCAAATACAATAATAATTTCGACTTGTCTTTTTCAGGGGGTAGTAGTCAATTAGCATCTACACTTTCCTGGGTTCATTTATATCCTGTTAACAAGAAAAAAAGTTTTAAAATAGGTTTTGGCACTCGTTTTACATCGCAATTTGGTAAAAATGGATATTATGAGACAGCTCCTGCAAAACTTACTTCCAAAGAAACTGGTCCTCAGGTATTATTTACTGAAATATTTAAAGAAAATATTGATTCTATAAAATTTGCATCAACACAAGTTAATTCGCTAAATTTAAGTATCAATATTCAATATACATTAAAAGATAAAATTGATATTGGTTTTAATATTGATGCTATTGGTTTTTCGTTTGGAAAAAAGGTAAAAGGTGAATATATCGCATATCAGTCGTCTGCTAATAATACCATACAATCAGCAAAACCAACTCCATTTAATTTATTATTGGTAAGCGATAACGACTTAGGCTCCCTGAATTCAGAAATATTTATTAGATATTGGTTAAATCCTAAATGGGCTATTAGAGCAGGTGCATCATTTCTTTTTACAGAGTACACAACCGATAACAAACTTAGATTAGAAAATGATCGTTGGAGAAATAAAGCTTTATTAGGAATGATTGGAGTTACTTATTCACCATTCAAATAATTAAAAATCGATGCGCACCTGCTTCCTCCTACTGCTTGTACTTTTGAATTCATTTGCCTACACACAAACACCATTAAAAAATACAGAGTGGAAAATAAAATCTTCCAATATTACTTTTAAAATTAAGAATGCAGGATTTAATGTTGATGGATCATTTGGTTTAGTAACAGCTAACATAATTTTTGATGTTGAAAATAAAGAAGGAAATACAATAAATGCAAGTTTTAAATCATCAACTTTAAATACAGGAAATAAGACAAGGGATAATCATTTAAAGAAAGAAGAATATTTTAATGTTGAACAATTTCCTGAAATTTCAATTATATCAACATCCATAAAGCACATTAAGGGAGAAAATTATATTGGCACCTATAAGTTAACAATTAAAAATATTACTAAGGAGATTACCATTCCTTTTACTTTTAATGAAATAGATAGTAGTGGAATTTTTAAAGGCACATTTACACTTAACAGACTTAATTACAATATAGGCAGTTCAAGTTTTGTACTATCAGATAATGTAACAGTTGATGTTGAGTTGAAGGTTAAGAGGAAGTAAATAATTAAATTCTAATTTTGTTGTGTTCAACAAATAGTCGTATTTCATATTTTAAAACAACTCTTCACTGAAGTCATTATTTGGGATACCAATTTTTCGATGACTAACTGGATTTTTTTGCAAATTAAGTACTGAATGGGCTACTCCACTTGGGTAATTGTATACGCTCTTTTTGAACTAATTTCTTGCCATTTTTTTGATAGATTTGTGTAAACCTATTTCAGGACAAGATAAATTCTAAACAATTAATATTAAAACTGATTGAAATATGTTTAACAACTATGTTATGAAAGAAATATTTATCACTTTTTTAATCTTTACTTTATCAATATTAAGTTGTAAAAATGGAAATACAAATGACAAAATCAAAAAAGTGTCAATCTTAGATAGTATTCAGAAAACTATCAATTATTCAATAGACACCGTTCACAAATCCGAAATAGTAATCCCAAATGAAATTACCAATTCTACAAATTATTTTTTTACAATTAATAATATCATATGCTATTGGAAATTTACAAAAAACTTTCATTTTAGTGATGGGAAAAAATTGGATTATGCAGATTTTAACTTACAATTAATTGAAAAAAAAACAAATAAAGTAATTCTAACTGATAGTGATTTCATATCCTTAAAGCAGATTGATAGTGTTGATTTAAGATTGGAAAATTTTAAAGACGTAAATTTTGATGGCTACAAAGACTTTATAAACCCTAATCAAGAATCATCAGGGACTGGTGGCGAATTTTTTAATGTTCATTTATACAATCCTAAAAAACAAATATTTGAATTTTCTAATGAGCTTTCAAACTCAGATTTAGAGATTGATAGTCTTAATAGAACACTTTCAACATATTGGAAAGCTGGTGTAAGTTTAAATGTTACGTCTGTTACACATTTTGATAAAAAAGGTAAAATTAAATTCAAAGAAAGCATAAAAAAGGAGGTGATGAATATTGATGATAAAAGCAAATTAGTTACCACAACAAAGAAGACTATTGGCAAAAAAATAATAGAAATAAAAAATGACACTTCAGATTTTGAAGGATATTAAAAAATGGAGGCGCTTATTTAAATAATCATACATTTGTTCGTTAATCAAACAGTTGTTCTAGTAACAAACAGAAATACGAAAAGCCTCAAATGAGTTGTGTATATTTGAAAATATAGAAATGATAATAAAATCGTATTTAGTTTTAAGTAGTCTTTTTTTGGCAACACTTATTTATTCGAGTTGTGGAAATAACGCAAACAGCTCAAGCATCCCAAAAGTTGAAAATAGTTCTGAAAATGAAAAGGCAATTAGTGATGTTACTATTGGTAAACAGGTATGGATGGCTAAAAACCTTAGCGTTGACAAATTTCGTAACGGTGACCCTATAACTCAAGCAAAAACGCAAGAGGAGTGGGAGAAATCTGGATTGAACAAACAACCTGCTTGGTGTTATTATGATAATGACCCAGCAAATGGTATTAAATATGGCAAACTATACAATTGGTATGCTGTTAATGACCCTAGAGGTTTAGCACCTAAAAACTATCATATTCCTAGTGATGCCGAATGGATAATATTTTTAGATTTTTTAGACATAAAAATTGCTGGGAAAAAAATTAAAACCACAGAAGGATGGAAATACAATGGCAACGGAAACAATGAGACTGGATTCTCAGCATTACCAGGTGGTAATCGTGGCGGAAGTTATGGTCTCTTCGGCAGTATTAGCATTACTGGCTACTGGTGGAGTTCAACAGAAGGAAGCAATGACAATGTTTGGTTCCTAGGCTTGAACTGCCACTATGACGATGCAAGTAGGAGTTGTGGTGATAAGCCAGCTGGCTTCTCAGTCCGTTGCCTAAAAGATTAATTATTTTTTTTATTTATTTAACAAATACAAAAACATCGCTAGCAATTGCAATTTGATTTCTTTGAAATGGTTTCTTAT
>JANPGA010000481.1:0-2108 GCA_031423735.1 Bacteroidota bacterium
CGGCAACCCTCTCTTTTGAAACTCCTTCCAGTTTAAATATTCATCACCCTTTCGGTGTTCTTCCATTGTAATGCAATCACTCACAGGACAAACAATTTTACAGAGGTTACAACCAACACATTCTTCCTCCTTGATCGTGTATTTATTATAAGGATTTCCTGTTTCGATATTGATGGATTGATGCGAAGTATCTTCACAGGCGATGTAACATAATCCGCAATGAATACATTTATCTTGATCAATTTTAGCGATAATATGATAATTGATATCTAACTCTTCCCACTTGATCATTTTGGGAACTGAAAGTCCTATGAAGTCTTCAATATTTTTATAACCTTTTTCATCCATCCAGTTATTCATTCCATCACATAAGTCACGGATGATTCTGAAGCCATAGCGCATTGCAGCAGTACACACTTGAACATTACTAGCACCAAGCAACATAAATTCAACTGCGTCCTTCCATGTGGTTATTCCACCAATACCAGAGATAGGAACTTTGTTAGTTAATTCATCTTGCGAAAGCGTAGTTAAAAATTTTAATGCAATAGGTTTTACTGCTGGTCCGCAATAACCACCAAAAACAGAATGTCCTGCAACATTTGGATTTGGAACCAGTGTGTCTAAATCAATTCCTGTTACCGATTGAATGGTATTGATTAATGATAAACCATTTGAACCAGCTTTTAAAACTGCTCTTCCTGCAGGAACAACGGAATGTACGTTAGGAGTAAGTTTTGTGATCACAGGAATCTGTGCTACTTCCATTACCCATTCAACAACCATCTTCGCAATTTCGGGATCTTGACCTACTGAAGCTCCCATACCACGTTCAACCATTCCATGCGGACAACCAAAATTTAATTCTAAACCATGGGCACCCGTATCTTGAACTTTTTTTACCATTTCATGCCAACTCTTCCTGTCATTATCCGCCATTAGTGAAACCACCATTGCACGATCAGGAAACTCCTTTAACACTTCACGGATTTCCTTCAGATTTACATCTAATGGTCTATCTGAAATTAATTCAATATTATTAAATCCCATTACACGTTGTCCATTGTATTCAACTGCTGAATAACGGGAAGAAACATTTTTAACTTGAGTTCCTAGTGTTTTCCAAACAACACCTCCCCAGCCAGCTTCGAAAGCACGAAGAACATTTATTTTTTTATCGGTAGGAGGGGCAGAGGCAAGCCAAAAAGGGTTAGGAGATTTTATGCCAAGAAAATTTGATTCGAGATTAGCCATGATTTTTAGTTTAAATTACTGATAAAATAATTATAGTTGAAGAAAATTTAAAATTGCTTTAGCGCCATCTTTACCTTCTTGTACTGCATTTACAACTTCTTTACCGCCATTTACACAATCACCACCAGCAAATACACCTTTATGATTTGTAGATGATGAAGTATCAATTAATATTTTTCCTTGATTGTTTTTTAATTCTGCACTATTAATTACATTTTCAAAAGGAATTTGTCCTGCAGCTTTAATAACCATATCTACATCAAGCGTAAATGTTTCTCCAGTATCCACAGGTGATCTTCTTCCTGATTTATCAGGTTCACCTAATTTCATTTTAGAACAAATAAGTTGTTTTACCTTTCCATTTTCGCCGACAACTTCTTTCGGACTAGCTAACCAAATTACAGAACAACCATCTAGTCTTGCTAAATCTAATTCAACATCAGTACAGGGTTTTTCATTTTCAGTACGACGATAAATTAATGTTACTTCTTTTGCTCCTAATCGTTTTGATTGAGTTGCTGCGTCGATGGCTGTCATTCCCATTCCAATTACTGCTATTTTATCTCCTACAGCAATTTGAGAATAATCATTAGTACGTAAATTATAAATAAATGAAATCGCATCAATAACGCCTTCAATATTTTCACCTGGTATATTTAATTCACGAGCAACACCAACACCAATACCTAAAAATACTGCATCATAATTTTTCTGTAAATCTGCTAACAGAATGTCTTTTCCTAATTCTTGATTGTAATTAATAGTGATCCCACCAAGTGAAGTAATAAAGTCTACTTCCTCTTTACAAAATGTTGGAGTAACTTTATAGGCAGCAACTCCATAGGTCATTAATC
>JANPGA010000482.1:0-3226 GCA_031423735.1 Bacteroidota bacterium
CTTTGATCTTTTTGTTATTTGCATCAGCAAGAACATCAAAACTTCCCCATCGAGCTTGGTCGCTAGGAACTGGATTGTTTTTTAACCAAGTTCCATTTGCATATTGATAAAAATCTGTTTTAGGGCTAATAGCCTTATCTAATGCAGACACATCAATGCCACTACGATTCGACCCTTCGGGAGCAAATCCACTTATAACTATCGCAGAAACAATGGTTAAGCCTGCAACAGCTAATTGTACTTTTGTTTTTAACATGAGTTTTTGAATTTTTCGAGGTACTAAGAAACGCATACTAAACGATTGATCAAAATATTTAGACAATAATAGCGCTCCCTATGACAAAAAGCAATAATACAACTACCAATATCTTAATCGAGTGGAAAGTGATATTGGTCGTTATAAAACGTATTTTTAGCGAATTAGAAACCTACCAAATTGGTACAGCCCTATATTTGAAAAGTGATAGAAAAAATTTTAGACCTATATAATAGTCGGATCTCTAATCCGCGTATTAAAAGCATTATTCTTCATAGCTTATTTTGGTTTGTTTGGTTGTCACGAAATCTCTATGATATTGTAATTCCTTGGGGCTGGTTGTGGAGTTTGATTTTCGTTGGAATTGTTTTTATTAGTCAGGCACCAATGGTGTATCTACACTTATATGTGCTAGTGCCTAAACTTTTAAACAAACGACATTTTGTTTCTTATATTCTTTTAACAGCGCTACTAATTTTCAGTTATTCACATTGGAATTATGCATTAATGCAAGCATTACCAAAAGAGCATATGCCTGCAATCATATTGCGTTTTTTAGAGCGACTACGTCCTAATTTTGATCTATTAGAAGGATTAATTGTTGTGGTGCTCACCTATTCTCTAAAATATACTTTAATTGCATTTATTACTCAAAATGAACTTCTCAGATTGCAAAAAGAAAAACTATCATTAGAATTAAATGCACTTAAAGCTCAAATCCACCCACACTTTTTATTCAACACATTAAATAATTTATATTCATTAACTCTTAAAAATTCAAATAAGGCATCAGAGGTAGTACTCAAATTATCAGATATAATGCGTTATGTACTTTATCAATCAAATGAGGACAAGGTGTATTTATCAAAAGAAATTGAGTTTATCAGAAATTATATCGAATTACAGCGTATAAGATATAACGATCGTTATGAAATTAATTTTGTTGTTAATGGTGATCCGAGTAAACTAAAAGTAGCACCATTATTATTTATTGATTTTATTGAAAATGCATTTAAACATGGTCTTGAAAAAAGATTTAATGATGGATTTGTTCGAGTAAAATTTGATATTAATGATGATTCAATTATATTCAATTCTACCAATAGCAAAGGGCAAGAAGTTGCATCAGATGTATTAAGAGAATCGCAAGGAATCGGATTAAATAATGTTAAACGCCGTTTAGACTTAATTTATCCAGGAAAATTTGAATTAGATTTTAAAGAGATTGCAGATGTTTATGAAATTAATTTAAAACTACAACTAAAATGATTAAATTAAAATGTATAATCATAGATGATGAACCTCTTGCACAAGAAGTAATTGAACGATATTTAGAAAATATCCGCGAATTAGAATTAATTCGAAAATGCTCGAATGCAATGGAAGCTTTTGAAGTATTGCACACTGAACAAATTGATCTTATGTTTTTGGATATTTCTATGCCTGTAATATCGGGAATTGATTTTCTGCGTTCCTTAAGAAAAGCTCCTGAAGTAATCATCACCACAGCATATCCTGATTTTGCTTTACAAGGATTTGAACTTGATGTTGTAGATTATTTAGTGAAACCTATTTCGCTGGAAAGATTTATGAAAGCCGTAAATAAAGCAATTGATCGCACTAAAGTTTCTCCACAACAATTATTTGAACCAAAGCCATCGAGAGTGGATTATATGTTTGTGAAGAGTGATCAAAAGTTAATTAAAATTAAGTTTAGTGATATCGACTATATTGAAGGCATGAAAGATTATGTAAAGATTTTTACTGGAGAAAAAATGATCGTTACATTACATACAATGAAATACTTTGAAGGAAGCTTGCCCTCAAATGAATTTATAAGAATCCACAAGTCTTATATCGTTAATTTAGATGCTATCAAAACACTTAGTGGAAATGAATTAGAGGTTCGGAAATCAAGGCTTCCAATTGGAAGTAGCTTTAAAGAAAACCTTATGAAATATATTTCACGTTAAAATAATATTTCCAGAAAAGACAAATCAGCCAATGATTTTAATATTGAGCATTAATAATTAATGAAGAAATCTGCTATTCATGGAAATTATGTCATTTTTTAAATGTTTGATAGGATAATTTCTGTATTCTTGTTATAGTTAACTAGAGAATCTTATCTTTGGTTCACACAAAAAGCTTCCTCAAAACAAATATGAAAAAACAATTACTTACAGCCTTATTTATAATGGTTGTGGGCTCAATTTATGCCCAATTAAACACCACCCTTCGTTCCCATTTATCATATGGAAATGCTGCATTATCAAATATAGGTGGTTATGTAGATTCTACAGGAAATGAATATGCACTCGTAGGTTACGATCAAGGACTCTCTATTGTTGATGTTACAGATCCAACTCAACCTACCATCGTATTCGATGTACCCGGACCAGGATCTATTTGGAGGGAAGTAAAAACATGGCAAAATTATGCTTATGTTACAACCGAAGCTGGTGGAGGATTACAAATAATAAATCTTGGTTATCTGCCTGATTCCATTCAAACAACATTATGGACAGGAGATGGTGCTATTGCAGGACAATTAAATACAATTCACTCCTTACATATTGATAATGGATTTGTGTACTTACATGGTAGCAACCTCTTTAATGGTGCAACTGTAATTGCTGATTTAGCTAATCCTGCAGTTCCAACTTATACTGGTTTCACACCAGGTGGTTATGTACATGATGGATATGTTCGTAATGACACATTATGGGCATGTCACATTTATAATGGCTATTTTTCTGCAATTGATGTTTCAAACAAAGCAAATCCTATTCAACTAGCTACACAGCCAACTCCAGGATTATTTACGCATAATGCCTGGTTAAATGATGCTGGAAGTGTTCTATTTACAACTGATGAAATAAGTGATTCCTATCTTACCTCTTATGATGTTACTGATGTATACAACATTAGAGAACTTGACCGAATTCAAGTAACTCCAGGCTCTGGTTC
>JANPGA010000483.1:0-4223 GCA_031423735.1 Bacteroidota bacterium
AAATCCAATTCTTAATGAAACTCCTGCTCCATTAATAATACCTGACAATACATCAGCTCCTCTCAAATCTGTTCCCAACCAATGTCGAAACCTAAATGGCAAACTTTCAATTTCTTGTTTTGAATTTAGTTTTTTTTGATCATCAAAAGGACTACGGTAGTCGGCATTTTGATAATCACTTATTCCTGGAGAATAAGGTATAAGCGGCATTATAACAAAAGCATCGCTGTTGAATTTATTATTTGTTGTTAATGAATTTTCAGAATTTCCCAATGTAAGAGAATGTAAAACTGGAAATCGAATTCCTTGTTGATCATAAATAAACAAAGGCTTCTCATTTGCTATGAAAGGAGAAAAAAATGCCATTATAAAAATAAAAACTAAAAAACGCCAAGCCCACTTAAACGAAGTTTCTTCTAATGCGATACGCCAAGCAATTATAATTTGATTAACCATTCACCTTAATTTTATTTTGATTAAAAAAGCGAGGATCAATTATAGAATAAAGCAAATCTGCGAACATGTAAATAATGATAGTCACGAAACCCATTAAAAGAAAAAAACCAATCATTACTGGATAATCTTGGTTTTGTAAAGCCCTAACAATTTCAGTTCCCATACCAGGAATTGAAAAAATGTTTTCTAATAAAATAGAACCACTTATCATTGCAGGAAATGCCGTAGTTGCTATAGTGATAAGAGGCAGCAAACTATTTCGTAATGCATGATAGCCAATCACTTTTCGTTCTTCAACACCTTTTGCTCTGGCTGTTCTAATGTAATCGGTAGTTAATTGCTCCTCCAATGAAGATTGAATTAAACGAATAAAAAAAGTTAAAGATCCCAATGTATATGCAACCATAGGCAATATGAGATAGGGTAAAGAATAATAAACAATTTGTAACCCAGATAAGTTTTCATCAAAACCTCCAGCAGGAGCAATACCAGATGACGGAAAAAAATTAAAAACATTAGCATTAGCAAAAAGCATTAGTAATAGTGTTCCTATAAAAAATAGTGGAATAGTATTTATAAATAATAAAATGCCCGGTGTAAGTTTTACAATAAATCTATTTCGATAAATAGCAAATTTTACAGCAATAGGAATTGAAAAAAATACAGAAACTAAAATTGCCAAAAAAGATAATATAAATGTAATTGAAAAAGATTTAAAAAGAATAGAAGAAACTGAACGATGAGAAACTGTTGAAAGTCCTAGATCACCATGAATGATCCCTTTATTATTAAAATCATTATAAGTGCTAAATTCATTTATATTTCCAAAAAACCATAGATGAAATTTATTAATTTTATGGAAGCTAATTACAGGAATCCATTTCTTATAACTACTGGTTTCATTATTAAACGAACGTGAAATACTTATTAAATTCTGAAATTCATTGGTCACTAAATGATCTGTTATCTCATTAATATCAGTATTAGTTTTAAAAATGCTATTAATCTCATCGGTAGTTTTACATTGAAGTAATCTATTAGCAAATTCTCTTAATGAAATTTTAATTACATTATTTATTTCCACTGAATTATTAATCGCATCCTTAAATCGTTCTTCCGATTTCCTGAATTGATATACTTTCCTTGGATTACCAGTTGATGAACTCAATGCGATTAATTGTGCTCTCCGTTCAAGTTGTGGAACTCTATAAAAAGAATCAGGTACAGCAAGACTTGTCCACGTAAAATAAAATTTTGGCAAATGATATCCTAACTCATAATACAGTTGATCATACTTCGCCAAGTTAAATTCAGCGCTTGAAATTACTTGCTGTTGTGACCTTCCTAAAATTCTTAAAACAGGATCGCCTGGCAACGATTCCATTAATCCAAATCCAATAATTACAATTACCAAGAGCGATAAAATCATTGCACCAATTCGCTTTATCAGTAATTGTATCATAATTCTATTACTGGGCTATAGAAGAATTTTTCATAAGAGGACTATTAGCAACACGTAAATTATTATACAAAATACCTGGCTTTTCAGCATAAAACTCTGCATTCGAAAAACGTTTATGTACCACACATCTTCGTACTAATTGATAAAGAAATATGTATGGTTGATCATCAAATATTCTTTGTTGCATTCGATGTTCAAGTTCAATCCTTTTTGATTCATCAAATGTTAAATCTAAACTATCAATAATAGCATCAGAGGTTGCATCTCCAAAACCTGTATAATTCGGACCGCCTGTAGACCAACTTTTTGTTGACCACAATTGCTCATAATCTTCCGGACCAGAACTTGTATTCCATGCACCAATGATCATATCAAAATCGCGCTCATTTGCTTTTTGTAACCAAAGTGGAAAATCATAAGGAGTTGGATCTACTTTAATACCAATCTTACCTATTGCTTCAGCTATCAAAATCGACATTTCTTTCCATTCATCTTGAGTAGTAAGATATGCTAATTCTAATTGCAATTGAACCTTCTTCCCATTAATGATTTTATCTCTTATCCCATTTTCATCTGAATCCTTCCAGCCTGCTTCATCAAGCAATTTTTCTGCCGCAATAATATCAAATGGAATTAATGAAATATCTTTATTATACGATTTCTTTAAAAAAGATACAGGGCCATTTGCACGCTTATTAACACCTCTATTTACGATCTTAATAACTTCATCAACAGGACTTGCCAACGCCAATGCTTTACGCACACGCACATCCGTAAGAAGTGATTGATGCTTAATACCATCAGGCTTCATATTTAATGCAATATATGTGTATCCGTAGGTATCCATAAACTTGGAATGATAATTTTTGTTGAATGAGGAATCTTTTTGCATTTCAATTAATGTTCGAATTCCCAAATATGCAGAACCATCGTAAACCTGATTTCTAAATTCCAGCGTTTGTGAAACTGCATCTCGATTTACTTTAAAAATAATTTTATCCGGATTAGCAGATTCCCAATAATTGCTTGAATTCGCTATCCAATGATTTAACTTTTTCACTAGTACAATCGATTCACCTGTTTGCCATGATTCCAACTTATACGGGCCAATTCCATTTATCATTTTAGGACCAAAACCTTTTTCTGGAGCATTAAAATTTGTTGCCCATTTAATTAAATCGGAATGTTGGCCGGTACTAGACAAAGAATCATCCAATTGAGCAAATGAATATTTATTCAAGACATTGGAAGAATCATAAAATGCACGTTGAATAATTGGATAATCACTCCAAATCCCTAATTCCTGAATAAAAGCCTTTTTCATGGTAACAATAAACTTTTGAGGATTTGAGGGATCAGCTTTTATCTCCTTTACAAATTCAAAGTAAGGCTTAGTACTAGGATTATTAGTTAAAGGGCATTTTGCTGCTTTTGCTGTAAAGATCACGTCTTGAACTGTTAAAGGGCTGCCATCGTCCCATTTAGGGCCATTGCGAAGTTCGAAGGTAAGATTGAGATGATCATTAGAAATAACTGGCAAATCGGTGCATAGTCCTGGTTTAAACTCACCTGATCGAAGATCTGTTCTTATTAGTGCTTCATTTAAATATAGGCTCAATTCGGCTCTAGTTTGAGAAGTTCCGTTGGTTGGATGAAGGTTATCAGGGTCGCCAATGATATGAACTACTGCAACATTTTTATCCGACCAACCTTCAGATCTAGTTGAAGGTGAATCTAAAGCGAGATAAATACCATAATTACTTGAGGTAATATCATCCTTCTTGGGAGATTGATTGCACGCTGTAAATAAGAGGATAATTAAACCTAAAAGGGCTATTTTTTTAAATAAGGAATCTTGTAACATATCAGTTTGTGTTCTGTACAAATATAAAATACAGGTTGATAGCAAGGCAATTCATTAAAAATTAAAATAATGGTTTGTTCGCATGGCAAGATTTTATACTTTTGCCGACCTTGAAAGGTGAGGTGCCTGAGTGGCCGAAAGGAACAGTTTGCTAAACTGTCGTACGGGTAACTGTACCGCGGGTTCGAATCCCGCCCTCACCGCAGAGCAAAATAAAACCGCTGGTTCATCTCTGATGAACAGGCGGTTTTTCTTTTTTAGCGAAACAAGCTTGCTTGTGAAAGCTCAAAAAGAAAAATCGACGAAGAGCGTAGCTCCAGCGGATTTATTTTGCTTTGCATCCCCCACTACGGGATCAGCGAAGCTACTCCCGCCCTCACCGCAGAGCAAAATAAAACCGCTGGTTCATCTCTGATGAACAGGCGGTTTTTCTTTTTTAGC
>JANPGA010000484.1:0-2846 GCA_031423735.1 Bacteroidota bacterium
GCAGTTGTTTTATCTGTAACCAGATATTTCAATATTGCACGATCGAGTGTTTCATTAATCATTCCCGCAAATCCAGCAATAAGAATTGGGAAAGCATAAATAAGCATGGCCTTCAGAAGTTCTTTATCAAGAGGAAGTTTAATTTTACGAAAATCAGGTAATAATAAAATTAGAGTGACAGTACTTGAAATTAAATTCGCAAGAAAAACATATCCAACACCAATCGATGGTTTATAGCAAAAGAGAAACCATGAATCTGGATGATGCTTTGCTAATTCTGGCAAAACTAAAAGGAATAAAACATTGAATCCAATATTTAAAAAGATGTTCAACATTTTTAATCCTGCAAACATCTTCGCTTTTCCTAATTGACGTAATCGGGCAAAAGGTAACGCTGTTAATCCATCAAAGGCTAAGATCAAGGCAAACCAAATGATGTATTCAGGATGATTTGGGTAGCCAAGCCAATTCGCGATTGTTTGAGAGAAAAGGATTAAAAGGCCTGATATAATAGAACTACTAATAAGCAAAGCACTTAATCCATTTCCAAAAACCTTGTCTTTATCACCTGTTTTTGATGAGAAATGGAAAAATGCTGTTTCCATACCAAATGTAAAAAGGATCATTAAGAAGGTTACATATGCATAATATTCAGAAACTACTCCGTATTCGGCTGGCGAAAAGATCCTTGTGTAGATAGGAACCAACAAATAGTTTAACAACCGACCAACAATACTGCTTAGTCCGTAAACGGCGGTTTGACCTGCTAATTTTTTTATCTGACTCAAGGTTGTATTGTCGAAACTTCTGCGAAACTACAAAACGCTTAGAATTGAAACGAAAAGTTCAGAAATGTTTCTTAAAAAGACGTAGAATTAAATGAAAATTATTGAAAAAAAAGGGAATTAAATCCAATTATTTTTATGTGCCATTGATATAATTTGGGCTTTGGAATTAACATGAAGTTTGTGGTATATATTTGAAATGTGTTTTCTAACAGTTAAAGTACTAATTTCTGTGATCTCTGCTATACGTTTCGCATCATAGCCATTTACTAAGTGAAGCAATACTTCTTTTTCTCTATCGGATAATAGAGTTTCAATTAATGAAACATTTGTATGATCTTCTTCATTTCTTTTTTGTCCTAATAGCTTTAATGTTTTTCTTGCAATTGCAGGGCTCATTGGAGCGCCGCCATATTCTAAGATTTCAGTGATTGCTTCACGGATAGTATGATGACTTTCATGTTTGAGTAAGTAACCACATGCACCAGCTTGAATTGCTTCAAAGATCGTATCATCATCTTCAAAAACAGTAAGCACAACAAAATTTATAGAAGGATAAATTGATTTAGCAAGTTTGATGGTATCAATCCCATTTAATCCTGGCATCTCTATATCCATAAATACAACAACAGGTAATTGATGTAATGGGAGTCCTTTTAATTTCTCTAAAAACTCATGTCCGTTATAAGCACTTATTGATAATTGTAAATCGGGAAAGGGAGATACTTTTTGTAAAAAGCTCCTATGATTTACTGGATTATCATCAACAAGTGCTATTTTCATTTTTTTGTTATTTAATTAAAAGGTAAAATTGAAAAGTTATATGGTTACTTAAAATACTTACTTTGTAGTATAACCTGTAATTAGTACACTTGTTCCATGCGGTTCAATTGTCTGCCATTCAACATTCCATCCAGACGCATTGGCCCTGTCTAAAACATTTTTGATTCCGTTGCCTTTATTCATGTTGTTTAATATAAATCCAATACCGTTGTCTTCAATTTTAATTTCCCATGTTTTAATACTTGAGAAATGGATAGTTAGCTCCGTGCATTTACTGTGTTTAAGTGCATTATTTACACATTCTTTTAGCATTAGAAAAATATTTAAAATTTTTACAGGAGTAAACTCTATGTCATCAATTATATTTTCAGAATAATTGTATTTTACATCAGGATAATT
This sequence comes from Bacteroidota bacterium, assembly GCA_031423735.1. Taxonomy (GTDB): domain Bacteria; phylum Bacteroidota; class Bacteroidia; order AKYH767-A; family OLB10; genus JANXSD01. Next base: position 1,968 of record JANPGA010000484.1, read on the forward strand.
TTGCATTAATCGGATCATCCAAACTTTGTATCGATCGGCAAGCTGAGTAAATAGTAAATGTTCATTTTTAAGCACCCATATTGTATCACTTAATTGCGTGACCATACTTCGAGCATTTTCATCTAACTGTGAAATAATGGTATCTTTATTAAGAATTCCTTCTTTTAAATATTTTACATTTGATGTGATTGCTGCCGCATACGAACCAAGATTGTCATGTAAGTCGGCGGCTATTCTTTTACGTTCATTCTCTTCAGCTGTAATAATTGCTTCTACTGCATTTTTTTCCTGTTCTGCCATTATTGCTTCCATCTTTCTTTTTTGAACTAACTGATAATTTCGATAAAACATAAAAATGAGTAGTGCAGATAAAATAAAAACAACTATGGTTCCGATCGTGAAATAGCGGTTACGAATTAGCTCATACTTTTGTTTGATGATGATATTTTCCTTTTTCTGTAATTCATATTTTACACCTAATCTTGCTATAGCATCTTCCGAATTGTCCTTATATAATGTGTCCTTTAGATTTACTATATTTTCAAGAGCATTTGAATATTCTTCAAACATTTTGGCTACTCTATAGTTTTCACCTAGTGCCGAATAAAGGTAAATTAGTTTAGCCGTATTTCCGAGTTTTTCGGCAATCTTAATTCCATCTTGTGCAATTTCAATTCCCTTTTGTGGTTGATTTATATTAGCATAAAAAACTGCTAGTTGGGCCATATCCGAAATAATAAAAACTTATCACCTATTTTTTCCCGTACTGCTAAAGCATCTTTTAAATCTTTTTCGGCAGCGTCATATTCATGCTTTTTTGCAAACATATCTGCACGAATGTTTAATGCATTAGCTAGTGAAGTAAGGTTTTCTGATTTC
>JANPGA010000485.1:0-6713 GCA_031423735.1 Bacteroidota bacterium
CTTCCTTCATTTGATGATTTAACTCATTAAATAATGGAACCCTATATGGATTTGGAATATTGGTAATAAGTAATACTTTTTCCATTTTTATGCTGACATCCACTTTTTAAACCATGACATTAAAAAGTAAACTGTCCATAAATTATTAGTGTATTTTGTATTTCCTTTTCTTATCTCTTCAATATTTTTTCTTAAACCTATTTCATCGAATATTCCAGTATTTTTACAAAAATCACTTAGGTTATCTTCAATATATGTAATCATAATATCACCAGCCCATTCGCGTAGCGGAACACAAAATCCCATTTTTTTACGATAAAGTATTTCATGTGGCAATATTCTTTCTAAAGATTTTTTTAATATGTATTTTGGTTCACCATTTACAATTTTATACTTCGAAGGGATCGATAAAGCAAGATTTATCATATTAAAATCAAGAAATGGATTACGAATTTCAATACCATGATTCATTCCTATACGATCCATTCTATACAAATATTTCCAAGGTATTTGTTGTTTAAATCCTAAATAACACATCCAATCTAAATCACCAAGCCATGGATTTTCTTTTTGATGTGAATCAAATGATGCCCTTTGTTTTTTTATGATCGAGTAAGAATTTAAACCTTTAACACGATTTGAAAATTCCTTGGTAAGAAAACTTCTCTTAGTATGTTCTTTAAATGCTTTAGCTCCACCCCAAAAAAGTTCTTGGTTATGAACTGCACGTTGAAGTATTTCTGAAACTACTGATTCTTTCTGGTCTGCACTAGCTAAATCCGCAATCTTCTTTTTAATTACTGAAGGAAGTTTTTCATATTGGTGATACCAAGGATATAATTGGTTGTATTTTTTCCATCCATTATAACCAGCAAATAATTCATCTGCTCCATCACCTGTTTGTACAACTATAGTTCCATTCTCCTTGGCTAATTGAGAGATAAAATAAATTGGGATACAAGTTGAATCCGCCATTGGCTCATCAAAAATATCTACAATTTTTGGTAAAAAATCGGATATGTCATTTGGGCCAACTATTTTTTCATAATGTTCGGTATTAAATTGTTTTGAAATTTGTTGAGCGTAAATTCTTTCATCATATGCAGGTTGTCCTTCAAAACCTACCGAATAAGTTTTAATTTTACTTTGGTTTACACTCCTCATCAATGCAACAACCGCACTTGAGTCAACACCTCCACTTAAAAATGCTCCAACAGGAACATCTGATACCATACGATAATTAACTGCTTTACTTAGCTCTTCAAATAGTAAATTACTTAATTGATTTTCATTCAAGTTATGATAGTCTGAATAATTTACATCCCAATATTTACGATTTTCTTTAATTCCATTTTTATTAACAGTAAGTAAATGGCCAGGTTCTAATTTGTATATTCCTTCAAACATTGTTTGAGGAGCGCTTAATTGATTAAAAGTTAAAAAATGATAAAGTGCTTCTTGATCTAACTTTTTATTTATCCATGGCAAAGTAAGTAGTGATTTTATTTCTGATGAAAAAGCAAATATTCCATTAATTGTAGAATAATAAAATGGTTTTTTTCCAGCTCTATCAATTGCAATTTGTAATTCAGAGTTTTCTTTATTCCAAAATGCAAATGAAAACATTCCATTAAGTTTTTCTAAAGCAGTATGCCCATTTGTTGAATATAATTGCATTAGTACTTCTGTATCACTTTCCGTCTTGAAATTATAATTTTTTATTTGTGACTTAATTGACTTATAATTATAAATTTCACCATTAAACACTATTGCATTTCCTTTTTCATCAATCATCGGTTGATGTCCTAACGGAGATAAGTCAATTATACTTAATCGTTGGTGTCCTAAATAAACACCTTCATTACGATTTGACCATATTCCGGTATCATCTGGTCCACGATGGCGAATACAATAGTTCATTTTACTGATAAGTTCATTCCCATCAGCAGCCAAATGTCCGTCAAGTAGAAGTAATCCGTTAATTCCGCACATTTAGAATTTGTAGATAAATTTTATTTAAATGAAGTTCCATTCGTTCCATGCTAAAGCCTGACGCAAATTTTTTACGCAAGGTTTGTTTTTCTTCATTTTGAAGAGTACTTAATTCGTCTTTTAATTTTGGCAATAATTTCGATAGCTCCAATTCTGAATTGATAATAAGTTCGGGCTCGATTTGTTTAACTAATTCTGTTAAACCTCCTCCATCACTAAAAACAATTACAGGTTTCCCTTGTTGATATGCCTCAATTGCTACTAAGCCGAAAGCTTCGTTTTGAGATGGAAAAATACATAAATCTGCTAGTTGAAGCATTTCAGTTGAATTTTGAATTCCCGTAAAAATAACCTTTTCTTGAATATTATTTTTTTGAACTAATTCCTTTAATTCATTTTTCAATGGACCATCGCCTACAATAAATAATCTTGAATTAAAGTTGTTGAAAATTGTAAAAGCATTTATTAATCGATCAATTCGCTTTACTCGAGCTAAACGGCCAATAGTTAGTAAAGTTAAGAGGTTGTTAACTATTTTGTAATTATTTTCTGGTGGAACTTTTATACTATTTTCAGGACATCCATTATAAACTACTTCACTTTTAACATTCTTTAAACCAAACCTATTTATTGCAATTGATTTTGAAAAAGCAGAGTTGAAAGTTATAAAGTGCACTTTATCATTAAGAAATTTCTTTTGTAGGAATCTTACTATATAATCCTTAATAGACATTCTTCTTCCAAATCCAAAATTTCCATGTTCAGTATAAATTATCTTTTTTTTGCTTTCAACAGCAATTTTTGCCAAGGTTGGATTATAAGTGTGAAAATGAATTATGTCAACTTCTTGAAAATATTGCTTGCAAATATTCGTTATTTCAATCCTTTTATCTTGACCGTTTAAAAAATTAGGTTCATAAATTTTAATATTAAGGTTCTTAATTTCGTTTAGAAGTTCACCCTCTGATTTTGCAATTAAAATGGATGGTAAAATAAGTTCACTATTTGCTTGAGCCTTACATAGATTTACTACTACACGGCCTATTCCACCCATTGATGCAGACCAAATAATATGTAAAACTTTAATTTGTGACATTTATTTTTTAGTAGTGATAAGGGTATTAAATAGTAATTATTGATATTTATTATTACTTAAATAATTTTTGCTGTTATGCTTGAAATTAATGGACTAAAATTGGGCAAATATTGTATGTTGTATTTTTTCATTTCCTTTAGAAATAGAAATCGTTCCTTTAGAATTTCAATGTTACTAGTATGAGTTATTGGTAATTGGAATTCAAACGAATTAAATTTATTTTGAAGCTTTATAAATTTATTTCCAAATAATTGATTGAAAAATAATGGAACTAAGATTCCTTCTCTTGAATATTGAAGGTTTGGATTGTTTACAAGATTTATTTTTTTAGATATTCTATAATTACTTGTTTCTGGAAGATAAAGTGATTCTTTTGAAAATATTTCAATAAGAAAGTCTTCATTGGTTTTATCAAATAAATGAATAAATTCTGATAGCACCTTATCGCTTGGAGTTTCTTCAAACCAATTTTTAATCCAATGGGTGATTTTTTCTAAAAGAGGATTTAAAGCACAATCTTTTATATTCAAAAATTCTAAGTCATATTTAATGCCTTTTAAATGTTGTAAAAGGGAACGTAATTTTACAACACCATACTCAATTTGAATTTTTAAATCAATATAGTTAATGACTAAATATTCAATGGCAATTTGATGTTTTAAAGCTATCTCATCTTCTATAGTCTTTTCTTGAGCGTTTTCCTTTTTTAATTCTTGTCCTGCAATTAAATGATTCTCGCTCCAAACATTGTAATAATTATTACGCTCATAAAAACTTTCGGAAACACCTAATATACCATGTGTAAATAAATTCTTATATTTTGAAGGGAGGTTTTCAAATCCATTTAAATCAATTATAAAATTATCTTTTGCAACCACTAAAAGATCAATGTCAGAAATTCCTGGAGTTGTAATATTGCCAAATTGGTAAATTGCTTTTACACCTTCATTTTTAATTAAATCATTTGAAATTATAGAAATCGCTTCCAGATACGATTCTCGTATGGATTTCACTGGGCGGTTAATGAATTTCAATTGTTTCATTCTTAATTTACTATCCTTTTTGTGGTTGTATTAAGTACTGAACTTTTGGTAAATAAATAATTGACATCATAATTTTAATTTTTAAATTTAATTTATTGTATCAATCGATGACTTAGCTGTTTGATTAATTTTTTCATTCATATTGTCTAAAATAGATATCAAAATATCCTTTTTAGTATTGTCAAACCAATTTTTGTAACGATCAGGTATTTTCGTTCTAAATAATATCGACAAAGGTTTTATTTTTTTTAAACGATTGGCTATAATTTCATTTTCATATAGTGCTTCCTCTTGAACCCACTTTATTCTTAAATCAGAAACTTCTGAAATAAATTTATTTTGTTGTTCATTTAAATGGTTAGTAATCCATTTAAAGCTATCTCGTTTAAATATGGATTCATTATTCAAGGCCTGATAGTATAAAGTGGGAACTAGTAGAATTTCTGAAATAAAATTTTTGAAATTATAAAACGACTTATTGTAGTCTTGATTTTGTAATTTCTTGTTTATGCTTAATTTTAAATTATGGAATCCTTTCTTATATTCATAAGGTGTATTAATAATTTCAAAGCATAAATCTAATTTTATTTTGGGATAAAGTATTTTGCCATGGTTGAATAAAGTTAATGGTGTTTTAGCTTCATTAAAGTTATTCAATTCGCCTTTAAGTAGTATTTGCCAACCATGATGTTGTAACGAGTCGAACTTAATCATTTCTTCTTGAGTCGTTTTTATTAACTTCCTCAATGAAGCTAAATCTTTTGAAGTTTTTAATTCTGAATCATCTAGTATCAAAATTCCATCAAAATCACTATAATTTATTATCTCATCCGTAGCTATGCTACCATGAACAATTGCTGCATAAACTGATTTGCTTTTAAAGGTATGAATTATTTCTATTATAGCATTTAAATTATTTAAATTTCCTATATAAGGATCTAACGAAACAGTTATTTTATTATTCGTTTCTTGAAATGGTTTTGAGTTTTTTAATGAAATAAATTTTGATGAAAGGAGAGATATTAATGAAGGAAAAGGTATAGCAAGTAATCCCCAAAATTTATTGAGATAGCCATGTTCTAAATAATATTTTAATTTACTATTTATCATTAATATTTCTTAGGAAACTTAGAATTAATTTATTTCGTTCTTTAAATGTATATTTTCTTACTTCTAGTTTCGCTTTATTTGCTTTTACATTCATTTCAGCAAAGTTCGAAATAATATATTGAATGGTCTTTGATAATTCTTCTTCATTTTCTGGAACTGCAAACATGCAATTACTTGAATTTAGGATGTCTTTTGTTGCAGGATAGTCTGGTGTAATTATGATATTTCCAGTTAGCATATATTCGCAAAGTTTATTTGGAAAGTTATATCTAACATCATGACCTTGGTTGGTGTAATAGGATATTAGGATATCGGCGGCATATTGATAATATTTTATTTTACTATAATCAGAAATGTAACCGGTAAAAAGTATATTTTCAATATTATTTTCTATACACCAATTTTTCCAATAGTTAATTACTTCTGGCTTTCCGCCAGTACACAGAAGTTTTACATTTTTGTTAAGTTTAACAGCTTTTAAAATATAAATTAATTCTTTGTTGTAGTCAATTGCAAGTTTTCCAGTGTAAACAATTAAGGTCTCTATAATATCATTTAAACCAATTTGAATTCTAGCTTCTTTTTTTGTTATATTTTGATTCGCTTGATATTCGGTTATTGGATTTAAGGTAACAAATACATTTTCTGGTTTTATACCTGTTTTCTTACATAAATCCTCTTTGATGGAACTATTTGTAACTAGTAATGCATCACTTTTTTTATAAACTTTAAAATAATTTGGTTTTTCTTTAAAATCATGAGCCCAAAATACTATTTTACTCTTTTTAAATTTCCAAGGAAAGAGCTTTTTAGTTGTAATTATTGCTTGAATAAGGGGTGCACTTCTTGACAAAATAAAAATTTCCTTGGTACTAGGTGAATTATTGATAATTCTTAAAACTTTAAATATACTTTTAACAGCAATATATATTGTTTTCCAAATTCCCGATATATCTTTTTTAAATGGAGTTGCTAAATAACGAATATTTATTTCTGATTCTAATTCATAAATTTTATTTACATCTTCTTTTTTGATATTATCATTTCTATAAACAAAAGGTGTTACTAAATGTACTTCACAATTGTTTTGTGAAAAACCTTCGCAAAATCTAACATCACTTACCTGATTAGTTCGAGGTCGAAGTATATCATAAGGTGATAAATATATGCAAATCGGATTGTTCAATATTTGAGTTATTTCTTAATGGTTGCACCACCTTTGTTAAATTGAAGAGCTGTTTGATTAAATTTATTTACATACTCATTAAATGCATTATTCTTATGTACATCATCGCTGATAATTAATCCTCCCTTTTTCAAGAAAGGATGAGCTGTAGCAAATTCATATTGCATATGTTCAAAGCTATGATCACTATCATGAAAAAATACATCTAAACTATTTATCGAATTTAAAATTTGTGGAAGTAAAATTTTAGCATCACCTAAATTAAGTTGCCATCTGTCTTTTAATA
>JANPGA010000486.1:0-9080 GCA_031423735.1 Bacteroidota bacterium
AAAACAATTTCACCAAGTGTGTTTATGATTTCAATTTTCTTGAAGTTGGTTTGCATGCTTGTGATGGTAATTTTATCATGTGCAGGATTGGGTTTCAAACTGAAGTTATCGTATTGATCTGTTTCGGGTATTCCAGTGCATCCAGAAATTTCAATGCTATCCTTCGAATAACAACCATTTGAATTTGCTACAATCACCCAATAAATTCCTGCTCCTGGTGCATTAAAGGTTGAGTCACTCGAACCATTTTGCCACAAGTAACTTGTTTGTCCGGCACCTGCGTGAAGCAACAACGAACTTGAAGGACATAGAGAAGTATCAGCTCCTAAATCAAGGGTTGGATTCCCTGCTGAAGAAATTAAAATTGTATCTGACGCAGTAATTACACAACCTAACCGGCTAACGGTTACCCAATATTTTCCAGAATGTGTTGCTGTATAAGTTGGCGATGTTGATCCGTCTTGCCAACGGTAATCGTATCCGAATAAAAAAGCAGGTTGAAGGGTTAAAATATTTCCATCACATAAAAAAGTATCGTTTCCTAAATCGGTTTCAACGGTGTCTTTAATAAATATTTGCAAAGTATCGCTAGCATAACATCCAATACTATCATACACTTGCAAAATAATTGGTTGGTATGTGTTAGATAAAATTGAATTTTTAGTAGAACCATCTTGCCAAAGGTAACTTGCAAAATTTCCTGGAGGCGCATTTATGATCATCCATTGCGCTGTTACGCATGTATAAATATCATTACCTAAATCAATATGTAAAGTTGAAGGAAATGTACCTACTTGAATTGTATCGGAAGCAGTACATCCACCAATTCCTGTAGCCATTGCAACATAGGTTCCTGGTGCAGTTACTTTGTACGTTCTATTTGTACTTTGATCTTGCCAATGATAAGAAACAATATTTGGACCCGCATCTAAAATTAAATTTCCAGATGAACAAATAGTTGTATCGTTTCCTAAATGAACACTAATTGGATTTGAATTTATAATGATAGTATCAGCAACAAAATTACTACAAGGTACCGTTGCTGAAACAATCAAAGTATCAATACCAGAAACAGTAAAACGCATAATTGCTTTTGTAACTGTTGAACTTAACAATTGATTGGGTCCTTTATGTATCCAAACCACTGAATTTCCTCCACAGCCAATTGAATACACGACTGAGTCGGCGAGATTACAAACTGATTTAGGACCTGATATTTTAGGTGAATTTGATTGATCGTTATGCGCTATAAAATTGGGTAATCCAAAACCGTTCATAAAATTTGGAAGTCGAATTGCCTTTTGTTTGAAGTTACAAGCTAATCCAGCAGCATTTGGATTTGAGATTTCATCTATATAATAATCTGAACAAGCTATTGCATAAATTTTTCCATTTGGTGCTGCCTGCAACGAACCAGCTCTCCAACTCGAACTACTTGTACCAATTAGTGTTTCGCTAGCACTGATTACAGGACCTATTCCACTTGAAACATCATACTGATAAATGTTATTGAACAAATATCCATCATAAACATTGCTTACATATAGTTTAGATCCATCTGGAGAAAATTCCACACCGTATGGTCCATAAAAATTATTGGATTGAAGATGAACAGCATTAGAAACAACACCCGTTGAATTATCGAAATCGAATAGTTCAGTATAGCTGCCACGACTAGCAACTGCTATTTTATTTCCTTTTGGAGAAGCTTTCATACATCCAATTACTGAATAAATAGAATATGTAACTGGAGTTCCTACATGTGAAATAACGGGAACAGTATCCACACCTGATGACGACACTTTATAAGCATAAAATCCATCAGTAGGAAATTCATGTGAGATCACCCATATTGATTGTCCATCGCAACTATAGGTTGCTGTTAACTTTTCACAAGTTGGAGTCATCAACAATTTATTTTTTTGAATTACTGCTCCTCTTCCACTATCCTGATTCATATCCACAATTGAATACGCTAACCATCCACCATGATCATATGGAATATTTAGGCCACCAAAATCATCAGTTGTGAAAACATAATATAAATTGCTAATTGTTGGATTTGGGATAATCATTACTGCTTGTGAAGAAGACCATCCGCCAAAAAGACTATCTCCATTTACCATCGTATCTCTCTGCGCGTTAAATATGGTAACTCCATCTGTATTAAACAGAAAATTACCTTTATGATCTGAAATGGAAGCAATCCCTTCTGTACCAAAATATTGTTGCAAACTATTCTTTTTAATTGTAGGCTCATCAGATGAAAAATTAATAATATCACCTCCAGGAGTTACCCAATTATTATTAGAACCACTTACACAATTTCCAACTGGGAAAAATAGTGTAGATGAAGTATCACTACAGCCCGTTCCGTTTGAAATTAAACTTACAGAATGTCGTCCTGCATTAAAGGTGAAATTACAACTTACACTCTGTGAAAATATTTGTCCATCGATTTTCCAAAATAGCGAATTAGGATTTACTGAAGTAGAAGTAAAAGTTACCGTTGTTCCAGGTGTAACAATTGTTGGAGTATAAGTAAAAGAACTTGTTACATTACACAAAACATTTATATAAATGGAGGTTTCAACAAAACAACCTCCGGATAAATTGTAAACTCTCAGTGTTATTAAGTGATTTCCTGCAGTATGAATTGTTAATGATAAGATTGTATCAGTTGATACGACTACTGAATCTAGCAACCATTCATAGCTAGCAGGGACAAGAACGAGACTAGTATTATTTATTGTAAAAGGGATATCAACAATAAAATTATTATTCGGAATTGACAACCCTGCGTAAACATTTTCACAAAGACTTTTACACCCATTTGAATTTAGCAAACTATTTCGAGCACTATTAATTGCATCAACCATTCGGTTTTTTTGTCCATTAGTAAATCCAGTTTGACAAATTTGCAATCCATAATCCATGTAGTTTTGAAACATATCATTTTGATCACCTAATCCGCCTAAAACGATTGGACGAAAAGGATTATTTATTGAATGATCGTCTTCATCACTATTACAAGTATTCACAGTTGATGAGCATGAAATAGGCGTTGTAGAATTATCTGGAGGAGTATCACAAACATGATCGCCATCAGACAGGCAATCGTTGTTCGCACATCCTCCGTTAAAAGTGTGGTATAAACCTAAATAATGTCCTGCTTCATGAATATGAATTTTAGAATTATCAGTGGAAGATCCGAACCATCTTGCTTCATTCACTATTCCATCTTCGGGACGACCATTTGAAGAGGGAAAATAAGCATATCCAGCAATTCCACTTCCTAAGCTTACAGATGTAATTTCATTCACTAACCAAATATTTAAATAGTTATACGAATTCCAAAAATCAATTGATTTTAAAGAACTATCATCGGATTCTGCCACCATATTTGTAAGCGTAGAAACATATCGTGTTATTCCATTTGAAGGTTGTCCGACTGGAGTACGTTGTGCTAAACAAAATTGAATACCAGTAGCTACGCCATTAACATTGTAATATGCGCCGCTATTATTAAATGCATCGTTTAAATCTTGTATTCCTTGAATAATTTGTGCATCTGAAATGTTTTCGGGGCCGTTATTATGAATTACGTGAACTACAACTGGAATATTAATGATTTGGGAGGGTAATTTATTGTTAACCTCTTCGTTTTTACTTAAAGCGTTATTATAAATTCTTTCATTAATTTCAATTTCTTTTTTAAATAACTCAGGGTGAATATTCTTTAATCTTAAAAACATTTCATCGGATATACATCCTTGATTTGAATTAGAATTATTGTTTGAGTTATTAATTTTATTTGAAACAGTAGGCTTGTTTTGTGCTCCAGAACTATAAAAACTAAACACTAAACAAAATAATATTATTGTAGCATTGATGACTTTTTTCATAATGGTTGATTTATCCCGTTATGAAGTAAGTGTCGATTTTTAAAATTAAGTTTCAAGAAATAAAAAATAAATAAATCTCGAATTATTCTTATAAAAAAATTCTATTGTATAATTTGCGGCAATTATTAAAAAGGCATTTTCACTTGTTTTATTGGACAAAAAAATTATTTAGTCAATTTTATTATTCATTCTTAAAAACCCCATAATTACTTCTGTTCCACCTTTACGTTCATCAACATAATGAGTATTGATTTTAGAAATATTTTGAAGTTTGGAATTATCGAGAGAAAGCATATCAAAATTACGCTCCAATTCTTCTTTGTTATTTACAACAAAAACTCCTTTAAGTTTTACCAATTCACGTGCTTCACGAAATTTCTCATAATTTGGTCCGATAAATACAGGAACACCATAAACAACTGCTTCCAAAATATTATGAATACCTTTCCCAAATCCACCACCAATATATGCAAAGTGCGCGTATTGATACAGCTTAGAAAGCAAACCAACATTATCAATCACTAAAACATCGCAACTAAGGTTAGAATTGTTTTTTAACTCCGAATAAAAACAAACCTTAAGTAAAATTTCGTTCTTTAATTTTTGCAATTGAGATGAATTAATTTCATGAGGAGCAATGATGAATTTTACATGTGCTTGCTTTTGATTAATAAAAGGAATTAACAACTCCTCATCTTGCGACCAGGTACTTCCACAAACCATAATCTTGCTATCTCCACAAAACTTTTCGATATCAGGCAATGAATGTTTTTGTTTACTGCTCCCATAAACCCTATCAAAACGAGTATCGCCACTCACTGTTACGTTAGTAATTCTACTTTTATATAATAATTGCAATGATTCCTGATCTTGTACAAACAAATGAGTAAACCGCAATAATAATTTACGAAAGAATTGTCCAAGTGAATGAAAGAATACTTGTCCTGGACGAAAGATTGCTGACACGCAGAAAAATGGAATTTTTCTTGACGCTAATTCTTTTCCATAAAAGTACCAGAATTCATACTTTACAAAAAATGCCATGTCAGGATTTACTTGATCAAGAAATTTTTTACTTCGAACAGGACCATCTAAAGGCATATAAAAAACATAATCCGCGATAGGGTCATTTTTTTTAACATTATAACCACTTGGCGAAAAGAATGTAAGAACTATTTTATGTTGAGGATATTCCCTTTTTATTGCTTCTAAAACAGGGCGACCTTGTTCAAACTCTCCTAATGAAGAACAATGAAACCAAATACGTTTTTCTTGTTTTCCTTCAAAAGCGTTAATTATTGTACGATGCCAACCTCGGCGACCGATTATCCACTCCTTGGCTTTAGGATTAAATAAAGTAGCTACTCGAATTGCAAAACCATAAGCTCTTACTCCTAAAAGGTAGAGTATCCACATAAGCTAATAAATGTAATATTTCTCTGGTGCTTGTTTATAAATAGGCATAATCCAACCAAAACGTAAACCAAAGAGTAAATCGAGTCTTTTTCCTGAATCAGGCATTTTAGTATTAAAGTTATAGCTTCTACGACCTTCTGTAAATCCTTGAACTGCTTCGAATCCGCCAAAGAAATTTACTAATCGCCTGTTGCCCACGTATACATAACCAACAAATTCGCGGAGTGCTAATCCATTAGTTAAGTGATCGTATCCTTTAACATATTCACCCTGAAGTGCAGGTACTGTTCCCTTTTTATCGATGATACTAATTTTATGCTGGAGAAATCCCGCGCCTGCTTGTACGAAAATCCCGCAGTTTGGGTTTGGTTTTTTCATAGGAAATAATCTTCCTACTGATAAAGTCAGGTTATAACCTCTTTCGGCAATCAAAATATTTCCATAATAGCCATTAGAACCAATAACGAAACCTTGAGGAGTAGCAATGTCGTCAAATAAACCTGGTTGATTGAATTTGTTGCCGAAAATGAAAAAGCCATCGGCTATAAACATCCAATTTGATTTTCGTTTTACCATCACCGATAATCCAATTGATGAATTGGCTCCGAATCGTTTAGCCATATCTCCAGCAGGTATTTGGTATCCATAAGATGGTGCAATTAATACCATATTTAAGGATGAATCACGAATACTAGACTGGGCTTGACTTTTATAAGTACCTGAAATAATGGTAATGAATACCAATAACAGAAATATATTTATTTGTTTCCTCACGTTGCTAAATTAGGTAAATTACAGAGTATAACAACTATTATATTTAAGTCGAAAAAACTGTATCTTCGCGGATAGAAATTCAATAACTTAAATTTAACAACTACTTTAACTAAAAGTAGTGTATTTGCAACCCCATTCATCCTATGGAAACGCTTAAAAAATTGGCTATGGTCGACTTAATCGGCCAATACAAAAAAATTCAAGAAGAAGTTGATACTGCCATACATAATGTGGTGCTTTCATCTGCTTACATCAATGGTCCTGAAGTAAAAACCTTTGCCAAAGAGCTTGAGGAATACCTAGATGTTAAACATGTTATTCCTTGTGCGAATGGTACTGATGCACTTCAAATTGCAATGATGGCTCTCGGTTTTAAGCCTGGCGATGAGATTATTACTGCAAGTTTTACTTATGTAGCTACTGCAGAAGTAATTGCTTTGTTAAAATTGAAACCCATTTTGGTGGATGTTGATCCAGAAACCTTTACAATCGATTGTGATGCATTAGAAAGGGCTATCACCCCTAAAACAGTTGCAATAGTTCCAGTTCATCTTTTTGGACAATGTGCTAATATGCAGCGAATTATGGAAATAGCGAATGCCCATAATTTATATGTTATTGAAGATACTGCTCAAGCCATTGGGGCAGAATACACCATGGCAAATGGTATTACCTATAAAGCTGGAACTATTGGAACTATTGGAACTACTTCCTTTTTCCCTTCAAAGAATCTAGGTTGTATGGGTGATGGTGGTGCAATTTTTACCAATGATGAAGAAATAGCTGCAAAAATTAGAGTTATAGCTAATCATGGTCAAACTGCTTTGTATCGTCATGATGAAATTGGTGTAAATTCACGTTTAGATAGTATTCAAGCAGCGATTTTAAGAATTAAGCTCCCTCGATTAGATCAATATTGTAACGCTCGACAATCTGCCGCTGCATATTATGATAAAGCTTTCGCAAATAATCCAAAAATAAAAACTCCAGCAAAGTGGGATAATACCACTCATGTTTTTCATCAATATACTTTAGTATTAAATGGCGTAAGTCGAACTGCTTTGCGTGAATATTTAGAAAGCAAATCAATTCCATCTATGATTTACTATCCTATTCCACTTCATATGCAAAAAGCGTATACTGATCCTCGGTATAAACATGGCGACTTCCCTGTTACCGAAGAATTATGCAATCATGTAATTTCTTTACCTATGCATACTGAGTTAAGTGAAGAAGATTTACAATATATTTCGTCGTCGGTATTGGAGTTCGTTAATAAATAACAAATCAAGATGTAACTTTCTTTATTGGAATTAGTATAAAACAGCCATAAAGAACTAATTAAAAATCTAACACTATGAACATTGCAGTTGTAGGAACCGGATATGTAGGTTTAGTAACAGGAACATGTTTTTCAGAGATGGGAAATCATGTGACTTGCGTCGATATTGATGCGAACAAAGTTGAACGTATGCGTAATGGAAAAATTCCAATTTACGAACCACATCTTGATGTTTTGTTTGAACGTAATATCAAACAAGGTCGACTTCAATTTACTACTAATTTAGAAGAGGCTATTGCTGATGCACAAATTATTTTCCTTGCATTACCAACGCCTCCAGGTGAAGATGGTTCTGCTGATTTATCATACATTTTAGGTGTATCGAATCAATTAGGAAAATTGATAAAAGAATACAAAATCGTTATTAATAAAAGTACTGTTCCTGTAGGAACTGCTGAAAAGGTTCGTGAAGCAATTTCAAAAAGTTGCAGTGTGCATTATGACGTAGTTTCTAATCCTGAATTCCTTCGCGAAGGATTTGCAGTAGATGATTTCATGAAACCAGATCGCGTAGTTATTGGAACTCGTTCAGAGAAAGCTAAAAAGATAATGAGTGATTTATATGCACCTTTTGTTCGTCAGGGAAATCCTATCTATTTTATGGATGAGCGTTCTGCTGAACTTACAAAATATGCTGCTAATGCATTCCTAGCAACAAAAATTACATTCATGAATGAGATTGCAAACCTTTGTGAAAAAGTGGGTGCAAACGTTGATGCTATTCGTATTGGAATTGGATCTGATTCTCGTATTGGTAAGCGATTTTTGTTTGCAGGTATTGGATATGGTGGAAGTTGTTTCCCTAAAGATGTACAAGCTCTTTACAGAACATCAACAGAATATAAATATGATTTCAAATTATTGAATTCAGTTATGCAAGTTAATGACCGCCAAAAAACTGTTCTTGTTGATAAAGTAAGAACCTATTTTGATGGTAACTTAGAAGGAAAGAAATTTGCTGTTTGGGGATTAGCATTTAAGCCTGATACAGATGATATTCGTGAGTCTCCAGCGTTACATATTATTAAAGAACTAATTGCTGCTGGAGCATCAGTAAGTGCGTTCGATCCTGAAGCAATGCAAAATGTAAAAAATACCATGGGAGAAGTTATTCATTATGCAAATGATGCTTATGATACTTTACATGATGCTGATGCATTACTTATTGCAACTGAGTGGTCGTTATTCCGTACTCCAGATTTTGACAAAATGAAAGATATGATGAAAGGAAAAGTTATTTTTGATGGTCGTAACTTATACGATATTCAACGAATGATTGAGATGGGCTTCTACTATAACAGTATGGGTCGCGAAATAGTATCTCCACAGATTCCTGCATTTTCATAATTACAATATAATTTATGGCTAATAAGCGTGTACTTATCACCGGTGCGGCCGGTTTCCTTGGCTCACATTTATGTGATCGATTTATTAAAGAAGGTTATGATGTAGTAGGAATGGATAACCTGATAACAGGAGATCTACGAAACATTGAACACTTGATGAAGCTTAAAGAATTTGAATTTTATCATCATGACGTTAGCAAATATGTTCACGTACCAGGACCGATAGATTATATTCTACATTTTGCTTCACCTGCAAGCCCAATTGATTATTTAAAGATTCCGATTCAGACTTTAAAA
>JANPGA010000487.1:0-2928 GCA_031423735.1 Bacteroidota bacterium
TAAGAAAAGCCAAGTGATAAATAATTTTTAGGAGAGATTTTCGAAATCCCAAAACCTCCTGAGAGATCCATAATTACATCATTTGAAATTAAATAAGTAAGACCACAATCAAAACGATTATCGGCATCAATTTTTTTTGCAACAAAACCGTACATTTCTAAATAGCCACCTAACTTATTTGTTAGTGAAATACCTGTTGTGAGTGTATAAATATAAGTTGGCTCAGCTGATTCTCCATCCCACTCAGCACCTAAATTGTATCCAAGTGAAATCTTTTCTGTTAATGTATTTTGCAGTGTGAATCTAAAGGATGGAGCTGTATACTTTATTTGAAACTCTTTTTTGCCAACATTTGAGGGAGTTAAATGACCAATAAAGGAAATTAATGGAACAATACCTTTCTCATTACAGATTTTTGTTTTAAAACCGATGGTGATAGGAGCGAATCCTGTGAGTTTTTGGTTTTGAGTTTTCTCAGAAATTAATTCAGTAATAAATCTTAATTCAAAATTTTCGTTTACACCAAACTTCAACAATGTAGAAGGAAAACTATAGGAAGTTAAATCCTTAGTTGTGTTTTCAATATTAAATCCATGTTCAAGCTGAAAATAATTTACTGGAACTATATACGGACACTCAGTTTGATCTGGCCGGTCTAATTGAATAGATGTTGATTGACTAAATAATAAGCTCGATGGTAAAACAACCAAGAACAATATAGTATTGAAGAATTTAAACATATTTTTATTTTAAATAGATTCTTATCAATTTATCACAACTAATTTTTCATTCACATTCAATTCCAGAAAGCATATGTGTAAGAATGGGTTCACACTTTTCTTTACAGCAAGGATAAAAATGATCATGTTTCCAGAAGTTTGATTTTGGAGAAAGACCCCACCAAAATTCAGCAATTGCTAATGGTTTCATCTTGTTTTGAAAAGCATATTGCAAAAGTTTGGGTGCAGCACATTCTCCAGCGCCACTAGGAGGTTTTTTGTTAGATGCAATTTTAAATAGCTCATTTAAACTTTTTGATTTCCCCAAATTATTTACAAAATAATATTGATCAAAAAGATCTTTTTGTAATGAAGCTGAATTATTTTTTCTTATAATTTTTAGTTTCTTAATTTGTTCCTGATTCACTTTGTTGGAGTGCAATTCAAGCCTTTTAATTTCTTGATTAATACGGGTAAGTTCTTTCATGCCATTATTAAGAAAACTTTCTATTGAAAGACTATCAAAAATTGGTGGAACAAATCTGGAATGATGATTTCCTCCAGCTAATTTTCCAGAAAAGGCAGCTAAGTATCCTATTTCTTTTTCATTTGTTTCTACTACTAAAACGCCAAACATTTTTCCAATTATAGGGGATGATTTTTCCTCGCTTAGTCCAAAATTGTGTTTCCATTCTAATTGATGATTTAAATGCAATTTTAAATCATCAACTGCTAATATGCAAAGTGGATGTGGTTTGTTATTAACTACTAGCGCCATTTTTTTTGGGATAGAAGTCGAATTAATTTTAGTTAAAAACGGATTGAAAAAGCGAATTTTTGGATTCATTTTATAGAAAAATTTGGAATAATTTTTATTTTTAGATCTTATTTGTGCTTTAATAAATCAAATTGATAATTAACGACTCAAATATAAGCAAGATTTGTGTGTTCGAAATTTAAATGTAGAATTATGCTTTTTTTATTTCAAAAAGGAGTTAACGGAAGCATTTTTTTAAGAGTATCGAATAATTATTTGCAACCTATAAGTTTAATTTTCTTTGATGGAATATTGATTGTAAAACCAAAATTGATAAAACAACAAATAAAATTATTGAAGAACCCATCGTTCCAAAATCTAATCCACCTTTTTCAGATGTTTTTGTAAGTAGATCACCGAAGGTCGCACCAAATGGCCTTGTTAAAACAAATGCAAGCCAAAATAATAATATGTGCGAAATCTTAGAAAAGTAATAAGCTATCACAATTAATGCTAATAAACTTGCGATTAGTAAGGCACCGCCAGCAAATCCAAGTCCTGAATTATCTGCTAAAAAATCACCTAATGCAGTTCCTAGAGTATTGGAAAATAAAATGGCAGTCCAATAAAAAATTTCTCCACGTTGTGTATTTATATTCGTAACCGACAATGATTTCTCTGTATTCTTCCAAATGAATAAGGTGGTTATTAAAAGTGAAACCAATATTATAGATCCAGTGGCATATACTAAACCCAATGTTCGATCCATATAATCGGAAATGGTTGTTCCTGCGGTGCTTGTTGCAAGTATAACCGACCAATAAATTATCGGATGAAATTTTTTAGAATAAAGTTGTGCAAAAAGTGTAACGAAAAAAACTTATAAGAATTAATGAGCTAATTGCTTATCCAATATTTAAAGTCATAGAAAGTAAATCGCCAGCCGTCTCACCTAAAGTGGTAGCGCAAATTTTCATTACCCAAAATGAAATCGTTATTGCCGGAAGTTTATTTATTTTCATTATTTGATAAAGTTAAATGAAATAAGTAAAATAATTATAAAAATTCCAACAAGCGAGATTAGAAATAAATAATCAGCAAATGATTCTAATTTTTTTTCGGCAATTTTATTAATAGTTCGAATGGAAATGAATGAAAGAATGCAAGAAAATGTAAGTAGAATTGCAATTATGGAGGTAATTTCGTCGATAAAACTGGTTTCTGATTTGTCGCTGATATGTAAAGATGTAATTACAAACAAACAAAATCCCAAAAGATTTGCAGCAGTATTTAATATATGTTGTGATGTTCTATTTGCCATAGTTAAGTGTGAAAATTGTAAATCAAAAAAGTTGACTTGCGTTTTTTTATTAATATTATTGTGTTTGAATTTTTAATTTAACCCATATAATTTTTACAAAAACCATAAGCTGTAAATACTGATGATTAAAC
>JANPGA010000488.1:0-2655 GCA_031423735.1 Bacteroidota bacterium
TGAAAAGTAAAAAGTGTTTAATTTTTAATTTATTGTATCAGGAATTATTCAATTACAACGCGAATCTGTTTGTTGTTATCTCCAATTCGAACTTCTAATAAATAAATTCCGGCACTTAAATCTTTAACATTTAATTCATAGTTATTCTGACCTTTCGTTGAATTGATCGCTTGTTTGATAACTACTCTTTGTGTAGCATCCGACATTTTTAATTCACCTGCTTGATCTTTTTCGCTATTGAATGAGATGTTTAATATTTCATCCGAAGGATTAGGATAAACATTAAGGTTCATTTCATAATTTGATGTGCCAATTCGCAAACAAGAAATGATTTGAACTGCGCCCAGTACTTTAGTATTTGATGTTCCACAAACATTCGAAGCCTTAACAGTGATGGTTTGATTTGCTGCTGGAACTGTAACTGCACTAAGCGTAAGTGTTTTTGAATTCTGTCCGCTTACATAGTTAAATCCTCTTGTCCATGTCCAGGTGTATGTACTTGCACCCGGAATAGATGGGATGGAATAAACAGCATTTGTTCCACTACATACTGATAATGGTCCACTGATGTTGCTAGGGAATCCTGGCGCTCCAATTACTGATGCACTTCGTACTGTTCCAGCTCCGCAATTGTTTACAGCTGCTACAGTTATTAGTCCTCCAGTGAAATTATTTGCAAAATCAACTGTAATTCCATTGCCTGTGTTCGATGTTATGGTTGCACCAACTGGTACTGTCCATAGATAACTACTAGCACCAGTTACAGGATTTGTTAAGGAGAAGTTAGCACCCGTTATTCCACACAATCCAGAGAATACTAATCCTGATATTCCGCTAGGAGCAGGAAGGATATTTGTGGAGATAAATTTAGAACGAGTGCTGCTTGTACCACAAATATTTTTCGATGCAACATTGATGATTCCTGAAACGAAACCAGCAGGATATTGAACAGTAATAATATTTGAAGTACTAGAACCTATTACAGTTACTCCTGCCGGTAAAGTCCAAACATAGGAAGTTGCTCGATTTACTTTTGCAATTGAATAAGTAGCAATATCTCCCGGGCACGCTTTATCAGGACCTGAAACTGAGCCTGGTGTAACAGGAGCTGTAACATTAAGATCAATTGTTGAACATGAAGTTTGTATTCCACAACCTGTAAATACTTCAACACATAATTGGCCTGAAATTCCATTTGCATTTAAAGTAGTTCCATTCCATGATCCAACTATCGAATTTGTTCCTTGACCACTTGTAATTGCAATTCCAGTAGGAGCAGTCCAAGTATATGTTGCATTTGCAATCGATGGAATTGTGTAAGGGCTTGTTCCAGATACAGAAGGTAAACATCCGGTTAAAGTAGTTCCAGTAACAGTTCCTATAACGATTGGCAATGGCTCTGCAATTGTTGCAGTAGATAAATAATTACAACCATTGTTATCAATCACAGTAATAGTATAATTTCCTTTTACTAAATGATCGATTGTTGCAGAAGCTGATCCTGTACTCCATTGATAAACGTATGGGGGAGTTCCTCCAGAAGCAACTGCTGTAACTGAACCGTCGTTTCCACCAGCACATTTAACATCTGTAATTGGATTAAATACTACGTTTATAGATCTTATACATTGTTTTAAAGAAATATCATCAATTCCATAATCCATTCCATTTCCACCAAAATTAGTTTGACGAATCTCAAGTGATGTACCTGATAGACCTGAAATTACTGCTTGATATTTTACCCATCCATTTGTTAACGATACTCCTGGAAGTGATAAGATAACATTTGCATTTAAGGCCACATCTAAATTTGGTCGTTGTAAATTACCTACAGTTGAAACAGCAGGATGCACCCAGAAACTAAAGACGTAATTTTGGGTACTCACAACAGATACATTTTGTTGCCATACCGTTTTAGGAGCATTCGCATGTCCATCAATAACCATGTATTTATTTCCTGTTGGAAGACTGGTTGATGTTATGCTAAGATTTGTAGCACATTTATTAGTTGCATTTGTTGTAATGCAATAAGATCCTGTTGTACAAATGCATGAAGCTATTAATTGAGATGCAAAGCTGGTGCTGGAAGTTTCAAATCCGCCATTTATTACTAACTCAGGTCCTGGATTAAAGCAAGGGCCACATCCACATGAAATAACATTCAGTGTATTTGTAGCTACTCCTTGACAACCATTGCTATCAGTATAGTAATAATAAACAGTTTGTAAACCTAAAGTAGTAGGATGGAAATAATTTCCTACAACATTATTTCCTGCAAAATATCCGCTTCCGCCACCTGCAAGAATTGGTGTCCATGGGTTAGTACTAACATTGAAAATGTTGTTCACATCTAGATAGAATGGCGCTGAATTTTGACAAATACTTAGGAAACTAATTTGCCAAACTGGATGTGGAGCTGCATGCACAGTTACACAAACAGTATCAGTATAACAACATGTAGGAGTAAGGCAACATTTTACAATATAACAAGTGTTTTGTTGAGGAGTCACATCAATAGTTTGTCCTTGTCCAATTGCAATCGGTCCTTCTACTGTCATTCGGAACCATTGTACATTTCCATTGCATCCTGTTACCGTTAATATAGCAGCGTTACCTAAGCAAACATTTTGATCAGGACCAGCATTGATATGATAA
>JANPGA010000489.1:0-5373 GCA_031423735.1 Bacteroidota bacterium
TAACAATGATTGATAATAATCATTTGCCTTGAATAAGGCGTTTGGTTACTTTCGCAGAATGGCACTATCTGAAGAAGTAATTAAACGTATCCATTTACTGGAGGAAAAATATACTGCAATGGGTCAGGATTTGGTATCCTATCTTGATGGGTTATTGTATGCTGATTTTATCACTTATTGGGATTATATTCATTTGGATACCTTGTTGAGTTTACAACATCCGAAAACGAGTATTCCTGATGAACAGGTTTTCATTATGTATCATCAGATTACTGAATTATTTTTTAAGCTTGCACTACACGAATTAAAACAAGTAACCAATCAAGATCCTGTTGATCCAACATTTATGGCTCAACGTATCCAAAGAGTGAATCGTTACTTTTCGGTTTTAACTAGTTCTTTTGATATAATGGTGGATGGTATGGAACCTAAACAATTTCAACAATTCAGAATGTCGTTGTTACCAGCTAGTGGATTTCAATCAGCACAATATCGTACGATAGAAATTTATGCCACTGATTTTATAAATTTAGTTGCGAAGGATCAGCGGGAAAAATTTGCAAGCAATCCCAATGCAACTATTACAGAAATGTTTTCGCATATTTATTGGAATGCAGGTGCAACAGAATTAGCATCAGGTAAAAAAACATTAACGCTTCAACAGTTTGAAGAGAAGTACTCAAAAGATTTAATTGAACTTGCAGAAGGAAAGCAGAAGAATAATTTATTAGCACTTTACAAAAACCTTACAGTTGATGATAAACAAAAAACGGAATTAATTCTTTCACTAAAACAATTAGATGTAAACGTGAATATTAATTGGCCATTGATGCATTATAAATCAGCTGTACGTTATTTACATAAAAACCCCGAAGACATTGCCGCAACAGGTGGAACCAATTGGCAGAAATACTTGCCTCCGCGTTTTCAAAAAAGAGTTTTCTATCCTGAACTTTGGTCGGAGAGTGAGTTGAATGAGTGGGGAAAAAGTTGGGTTGAAGATTTATTTGCAACAAAAAAATAATAGTTAACAAAAGCGGAAATAATTTTATTACTTCCGCTTTTGTTTATCATGAAAAAAATAATTTATCAGACGATTAATCTCTTTATAAAAAAGGTCAACCTCTTTACATTTAAGTGTCCACTTTTCTTATATCTCCTTTTTCATTAAACCGACAATCAATTATCTATTTACCTTAATTCTAATTGCTTTTAGCTTTTTCCTAGACTAATTCATCGTAAAAACAAGCATGTTCGCAATTAAATTAGTGCGTGAATTTCAAATTTTCATCTGATTTCTATTAATTGCAAAATAATTTTATCATTGATTTTCAATATATTATACTGCATTAGGAAACTATTTCTTGTTTATATCGTAAACTAGTTTACATTTGCAATGAATTTATAAAACATACTAAAATGAAAAACTTATTATTATTGCTATCCATTACTTGGTTGTTGATGTATAGTCCTACTGCTTGCACTGCACAAAAAGCTGCGAAATCAAATTTATTAACGCAGTTTGTATCTATGATGGATACATCAGAAGCACCATCATCATGGAAAATTGTTAGTGATCAATTTGAAAAACTATCAGAAACAGAAGCAAACAATTGGTTGGTTTTATACCATACTTCGTTTTCACATGCAATCTATGCAATGAGAATAAACGATATGAAGGAGCGCGAAAAATATTTAGACTTGGCATTAACATATGCTGAAAAGGCTGATGCAGTAAAACCAAATGAATCTGAAATTTATGTTTTACGAGGAATGATTACAGCAATGAAAATTACAATTGATCCATCAACAGCAATGGAACTCGGACAAGAATCATCGATGCTTATGAATAAAGGTAAACAGTTAAATTCAGAAAACCCTCGTGCATATCTTGAGCTTGGTGAATCAGCAATGTATATTCCTGAACAATATGGTGGTGGTAAAAAGAAATCACAAGCACTATTAGAAACCTCTATAGCAAAATACAAAACCTTTAAACCTACTGAAGCCAATTGGCCTCATTGGGGAGAAGCAAGAGCAAAAAATATGTTAGAAAAATGCAATTCATTATAATTAATTATTAAAAATAATAACAATGGAAAATTCAGAAAAAGAAATGAGCAGCGAAGAAAGTCTTCGTGTGATTCAGCAGATGATACATACTGCAAAAAGAGATTTTGAAGATGATAGTTTTCACTATTTACTTTGGGGATGGTTGGTGTTTGCAGCAAGCTTAGGACAATTAATATTATTCAAACAAGGATTTGAACATTCTGAAATAACATGGTTGTTAATGCCAATTGGAGCAGTAATTGCATTTCTATATGGCAGAAAACAAGAAAAATCAGAACGTGTAAAAACATATGTTTCCGATTTTGTAAAATATGTTATGGGTGCTATGGGAATATCAATATTTATTGTGATTTTATTTTCTGCAAAACTTGGTGCCTTTACTTTACCTATCATCATGATTCTTTATGCTATTGCACTATTTATTATGGGTGGTATATTACAATTTAAACCGCTAATGTTTGGTGGAATTACAAATTGGATACTATCAATTGTAGCCTTCAACTTTCCTTCAGAAATGCAATTATTGATTTTAGCTTTAGCAGTATTACTTGGATACATCATCCCTGGCTATATGCTAGGAAAACGTAGGCAGAAAACTATTGTTCAATAATTCATGCATTTAGAAATTTATTTCACAATGAAAACGCACAATCATGTTTAAAGACCTCGATCCTTTGCTTCATCAGCAATTACGATTATCTGTTATATCATTACTGGCTTCGGTGAAAGAAGCAGACTTCACTTATCTGAAAGACAAAACCGGTTCTACTGCTGGAAATCTTTCTGTACAAATAAATAAACTTGCAGAGGCTGAATACATTTCTGTTACAAAATCATTTCGTGATAATTATCCGCTAACTACTTGCAAAATTACAAGTAAAGGACTTACAGCATTTGAAGATTATGTAAAAGCATTACAAGGATATTTACCATCCTCAGCTACTAAGAAAAAAGGCGGCTCAAATTGAGCCGCCTTTTTTATATAAGAAATCTCTTATTACTCAAAACCATACTTTTTCATGTACTTATGATACAATTGCTTTTGAATATTATTTAAATCAATTTCCTTTCCTAAAATATATGCTAATTCAACATTATTTGTTTTCATATCTAATGCATCACCAGAAGAAACAAATAAAGTAGCATCCTTTCCATCTTCTAAACTTCCAGTAGTCTTATCAATTCCCAATATGCGTGCAGGTGCCAAGGTGATCGACGTTAACGCATCTTCTTTACTTAATCCATAGCCTGCAGCCATTCCAGCCTCGAAAGGTAAATTGCGAATCTTCCAATAACCATCATCAGTAATTGCAAAATCAATTCCAGCATTTTTTAACAACATCGGCAATTTATAAGAAGCATAAACATCATCATCATCACGCATTGATAATGATTGCGTACGAACAATAATTACAGGTATATCATTCGCTTTTAAAATATCAGTTACTCTCCAACTGTCTTCACCGCCTACTAACACCATCTTTAAATTATAGCTTTTACAAAAATTTACAGCTGCAATAATATCTCTTGCCAAACTAGCGTGCACATATATTTTCTTTGAACCACTAAATAATCCTTTCATTGATTCAAAATGTTGATTATGAATAGCAGGCATTGTTAAATCGTTATACGCTTTCGCATCATTAAAAAATTGAGTTAACATTTTTATTGATTTTTCGAAACGAATTTGTTGCTCCTCCTCTGGCTGAGCCCAGCTAGCTCTTATTATACGCATGGAAGGCCAATTCATCCAGATACCTTCATCAGTTTTATAAGCAGCATCTTCCCAATTCCATGCATCTAAAGAAACCACAGATGATGTTCCCGACAACAATCCACCTTGAGGTGAAATTTGAGCAGTAAGAATCCCATTCGATCTAACTGTAGGAGTAATTTTTGAATCGGTATTATATGCAATGATTGTTCTTGAGCTTGGATTTAATTGACCTGCTTCATTAAAATCATTTGTTGCACGTACTAATTCAATTTCATTTAATCCGATTTGTGTTCCCATAGCTATAAAACCAGGATACACATGTTTGCCGGTTAAATCAATTATGGTATCAAAGGCATCTCTACTTGGCTTAAATCCTCTAGAGTCCATAACGAACGTAATCTTACCATCTTTTAAACCGATAGCACTCATCTCGATAACTTTACCATTTCCAATATGTGCAGTTCCTCCAAAAAGAAGAATTCGTTTTAGTTGTTTTCCTGCAGGAGCTGGATTTTGAGCAATACTTTTTATTGTACAAATAACAAGCATTAATAGAAGAATATTTTTTTTCATGGTTCGATTAGTAAGGAGATTCTTCTTTGTTATTACAATGTTGCAATTCATGAATTTTCATACTTGGTTTATCAGTTCCAGCACCAACATCTTTAGCACTGATCATTGCTTTAATAATTCGTTGACGTTCGTTTTCATTATTCAAACGCATTTGTTGATCTTTATTAAAATCATAATAACAAATACCATCTACAAACGTTTTCATTGGATGGGCGTATACTGACAAAGGGTTATCATTCCAAATTACTATATCAGCATCTTTTCCAACAGCAATACTTCCTACTCGATTATCAATATGCAAAAGTTTCGCTGGATTTAATGTTACAAACTTTAAAGCCTCTTCTTCACTCACGCCACCATATTTAACAGCCTTTCCTGCTTCTTGATTTAGTCTTCGAGCCATTTCAGCATCATCCGAATTAAAGGCTGTAACCACTCCCATTTTATTTAAGATTGCTCCGTTATACGGAATGGCTTCCATCACCTCATATTTATAAGCCCACCAATCACTAAATGAAGAAGCACCAACACCATGTGCTTTCATCTTATCTGCTACTTTATACCCTTCAAGGATGTGCGTAAAGGTATTTACTTTGAATCCAAAAGTATCAGCAACATGCATCAACATATTTATTTCTGCTTGTAAATAACTATGACAAGTAATGAATCTCTTCTTATTCATAATCTCTACCAATGCTTCTAATTGTAGATTTTTTCTAGGAGCATCCGATAACAATTTGTTTTTGGTTGCACCAAATTTTAATTGAGCTTGATCGTATTCTCTAGCTCTAGTAAACGCATCAATATATGTTTGCTCAACACCCATTCGCGTTTGAGGATAGCGAGTTGAAAAAAGATCACCCCAGTTAGCTTGTTTTACATTTTCACCTAAAGCAAATTTGATAAAAGGATCTGCACCTTCAAACTTCATTGCCTCTGGTGATTTTCCCCAACGTAATTTAATCAATGCCGTTTGGCCACCTACAGGATTCGCGCTTCCATGCAATAAA
>JANPGA010000490.1:0-18547 GCA_031423735.1 Bacteroidota bacterium
CTTTTTTGATATGTTAATTGATGGTGGGATTTGCTTTTTTATATGCTTCAAATAAAGGGGTGGATTTGGGAGGTATGTTACTTTATTAGTAAATGAAAAAATGTTTGTAATAAATTTTTATTACCTTTAACTAAGAATTGTTTGGTCATTTTATTGGATTTCATCTAAAAACTATTTATCACATGAAAAAAATTCTAATTCTTCTATTCCTTTTTCAGTTTTCTTTTAAGGGCTATAGTCAAACATCTATTAATATTACATATGCAATTGATTCGCTTTTACTAATTAATGATTGCCCGCAAGGACCCGCTCCAATTTATGATGAATTTTCTGTTAAAGCGGATGTGTTTGGATATAGTTTGAATGATACATTGGATGTAAAAATTCTTTACGGAGATGGTACATATCAAACTTATCCATGTTACGATGGGGGCTTTTTATCTCAAGGCAATGGAAAACTTGAAATAGTTTGCAACGCTTTTATGCATTTATATTTGGCTACAGGAGTTTATGATGTCACTTATATTGTTAGTGATAGATATGGAAATGCTGATACTTTATTCCATCCACAGGAAGTTTTTTTAACTAGTAATTGTTCTTCACTAAGTTCTGAAGTTTTTCTAGATAATAATTCAAATTGCATTTACGATGCAGGAGATTCAATTATTAATAATGTTCCAATGATTATCTATAATGGAGTTTCCACTTATCAAGGATTTAAAAATGGAAATATAAATTTTAGTTATAATATTCCTATTGGAGTAAATTATACAGCAGTTGTTGATCCAGTGGCTATCCAACAATTAGGTTATTCATTAACATGTCCTTTATCAGGAATGATAAATTTTACGTCAACAGGATCAAATAGTTTATCATTTGCAATTAACTGTAATTCTAATTATGATTTATCAATTTCATCATTCCCTATTCGTTTTAAGTTGGGTAGTTCAGTATTAATCTCAAATATTATCAATAGTATTTCTTGCACACCACAATCTGGAAATTATACACTTAATTTAGGTCCTAAATTGAGTTTTGTTTCTTCTTTTTATACACCAAGATCGGGTTCTGGTTCTACCTATAATTGGAATTATACAAATCTTACTTCAGTAGGAAATCAAAATTCATCCAATTTCAATATTATGTATTTGAATTTAGATCCAAGTGCAATACTGGGTGATATATTATGTTATAACTTTTCAATTTCGCCAACAATTGGGGATATAAACCCCTTGAACAATTCAGTTAATATTTGTGGTACTGTAGTTAGTTCTTATGATCCTAATTTTAAAGATGTCTATCCAAAAGGAAGTGGAACAAATGGTGAAATTCCTCCAAATACGAAACTTACTTATACAATAGGTTTTCAAAATACTGGAACTGATACTGCAAGTCATGTTTATGTTCTAGATACTTTATCGACTAACTTAGATATAAACACAATTAGGATTATTTATGCTAGTCATCCTATGCAGTTTTATATAATTGATGGTCATATTTTAAAATTCGATTTTCGAAATATTCAATTGCTTGATAGTGGATCAAATGAAATGAAAAGCCATGGATTTGTAGTTTATGAAATTAGTCCGAATTCTAATCTTGTTAATGGTGCACAATTAGTCAATAGTGCAAATATTTATTTTGATTTTAATTTACCAATTACCACAAATTCCACTATCAATACCATTAAAATTGCAACTGGAATTAAAGAAGAAGCTTTGTCTGAACTTTTAATTGCACCAAACCCCGCAGTCTCTTTTTTAAAAATAATATCTAATGTCGATTTTAATGGTACAGCTAAAATATATGATGTAACAGGAAGAGTGATTTTGACTAGAAATGTAAATGGAATTAAGACTGAGTTAGATGTTAAAGCATTAATTTCTGGATTGTATTTTATTACTATTTTAAATAAAAATGGAGAAATTATTAAAACGCAGAAAATTATGAAGGAATAGATTTATTAAAAGTTAAAAGCTTATTGAAACTGTTCGTTCTCTCAGCCAATAATTCTTTTCGCGTTTGTACTTTAATTTTAATTGTTGCGATTTTTCAGTTGTATTGTCGGCGATTAAATCGTTTGTTTCTTTATGCCAACTTATTTCTAAATTTAATTTCTTTTTTTCGATTTTTACAATAATGGATTGATCAAAGGTTTCAAAATTATGTTTAGCTAAAGTCGATACTCCCAAAATATTTTTATAAAAAATCTTATCCTCGTTTTCATAATGAATATCTGTAATTTGACTAAATATACATTCTAAACTATTCATATCAATCCATTGAATAAGTGTTTTAGTAAAGCGTAAATTATTTTCGTTTTCTACATTACTATTTTTCTCGTCATGCAAAAAACCACTTACACTAATTACGAATTTCTTATTTCCAAACAATTTAATTTTTTTAATTTGAGGTGGACTGGATCCATAAAATGAGGATAATGGAATTGCAACAAATATTTTCTTTTTGCGAATAATTAATTTGTAATTAACTACTTCGATTCCATATCTTATTAAGTAAATGGACGAATGATTTATACTATCGAAAATAAATGCATCATTTAATTGAAGTAAATAATTACTTAGATTGGATGTTGAATCTATTGCAAAAATTTGTTTAGCGTAGATGGTGTCTTCCAGCTGCATCTCATCCTTCCCAAACTCTGGTGACATTGACCATGCATTTTGTGCTTGAAGAGTATTGGTTAACTGGCTAGTTATCAATAATCCAACTAATAGAATCTGAAAGTGTTTATTCACCCTGTAAAAATAGCTGACTAATTCCATTTAAAAAGAAATTAACATTCTTAGTTTTTTGATTTTGGTTTTGGGCTTACCCTTATGGATTTTGTAACTTTGTGTCCATCCATATGACTCAAAGCGAAAAACATAAAGCACAAGACGATACTTCTGAGGATCCGATAGTTTTAGATCCTGAAGCAGAGAAGAAGGAAATCCTAAAGCGATATAAGGCGTTATTAAAGGCTTGTAAAGAAAATATCGATAAGAGCGAACGTATAATGATTCGCAAAGCTTTTGATATTTCTCTTGAAGCGCACAGTGGTATGCGTCGTAAGTCGGGTGAGCCTTATATTTTTCATCCTATTGCTGTTGCTCAAATTGCTGCCGAAGAAATTGGATTAGGAGCAATCGCAATTGTTTGCGCACTGCTGCATGATGTAGTAGAAGATACCGCATATACGCTTGAGGATATTGAGAAGCTTTTCAATAAAAAGGTTGCTGGGATTGTTGATGGATTAACTAAGATTTCAGGTGTATTTGATCATACAAGTTCTTTGCAAGCAGAGAATTTTCGGAAGATGTTACTCACTTTGAGTGATGATGTACGTGTGATCCTTATCAAATTAGCAGATCGTCTTCACAATATGCGAACACTTGGTTCGATGCCTCGTGATAAGCAATTAAAAATCGCCTCTGAAACTGCTTACCTTTATGCTCCACTAGCTCATCGTTTAGGACTGTATGCGATTAAAACTGAGCTCGATGATTTATCTTTAAAATATACTGAGCCCGAAGTTTTTTCTACTCTCGCAACTAAGCTTCAACATAGTAAACGTGAACGTGATAAGTTCATTAACGAATTTACAAAACCTATTCAAGACGAACTCGATAAGGAAGGTTTTAAGTATGAAATAAAAGGGCGCCCAAAGTCTATCAACTCCATTTGGAATAAGATGAAAAAACAAGGCGTTACGTTTGAAGAAATATATGATTTATTCGCAATTCGCATCATCATTGAATCAGATCCTGAAAAAGAAAAAGCTGATTGCTGGAAAGTTTATTCTGTAGTTACCGATTATTATACTCCTAATCCTGATCGTTTGCGTGATTGGATTAGTACGCCTAAAGCGAATGGATATGAATCGTTACATACCACAGTAATGAGTAAGGAAGGTCGTTGGGTGGAAGTTCAAATTCGCACACGACGAATGAATGAAATTGCAGAGAAAGGTTATGCCGCACATTGGAAATACAAGGAGTCAAATCCGGAAAGTGCATTGGATGATTGGATAACTCGTATTCGTGAAATGCTCGAAAGTCCTGATTCGAATGCATTAGATTTTATTGATGATTTTAAGTTGAATCTTTTTGCAGATGAGATTTTTGTATTTACTCCTAAAGGAGAAATTAAAACACTTCCTGTTGGAAGTACTGCTCTTGATTTCGCTTTCGAAATTCACTCGGATATCGGAACTAGATGTATTGGTGCAAAGATTAATCATAAGCTAGTAACAATTTCTTCAGTCTTAAATTCAGGTGATCAAATAGAAATTTTAACTTCTTCGAAGCAACGTCCTAAAGATGATTGGTTGGGGTATGTGGTAACGGCGAAGGCCAAATCGAAAATTAAAAACGCCTTAAAGGAAGAGAAGCGAAAACTTGCCGAGGATGGAAAGGAAATATTTGAACGAAAACTGAAAAGTTTAAAAATAGATCATAATTCTTTTAACATGAACGACCTTTTGTTGTTCTATAAGATGTCGAATCAACTCGATTTCTATCACCGAATTGCAGTTGAAGCAATCGATTTAAAGAATTTGCGTGATTTCTTTGATCAAAAGGAATCGGGAAGTTTACAGTTGCCGGTGAAGTCGGATAAGCAGACCTTTGAAGAACTCGTTAAAAATATTCGAGGCAAAAGTGACATGCTTGTGATCGGTGAAGGCATCGATAAAATTGAATATAAATTATCTCCTTGCTGCCATCCAATCCCTGGTGATGATGTTTTTGGTTTCATTACAATTAATGATGGAATTAAGATTCATCGTACAAATTGCCCAAATGCTATTCAATTAATGTCGAACTATGCATATCGAATCGTTAAGGCGAGATGGTTTGGCGATCAACAAATTGCATTTTTGGCCGGTATTAAAATGACAGGAATGGATGATGTTGGAGTTGTAAATAATATCACCAAAATAATTTCGTCGGAATTAAAAGTAAATATTCGCTCGTTAAATATTGAAAGTAATGATGGTTTGTTTGAAGGGATGATCATGCTCTTTGTTCATGATACTGAACATCTTACAACTTTAATTAAGAAGTTAAAAAAATTGCCAGGAATTATTAAGGTTTCTCGAATTGATGCAAATACATGAGCCAGCAGCAACCACCTAAACAACAGCAAGAAGATCTTAAAGATAAGGTTCAGCAAATTTTTACGGATTTTTTAGAACAGCAAGGATTAAGAAAGACGCCAGAACGATTTGCGATTTTACGTGAAATTTATTCTATCAACGAACATTTTGATGTAGAATCTCTTTTCGGACATATGATTACCAAAAAATATCATGTAAGTAGAGCTACTTTATACAACACTATTGAGCATTTACTTGCCTGTAACTTAGTTACTAAGCATCAGTTTGGGAAGAATATGGCTCAGTTTGAAAAGTCCTATTCTTTTAAGCAGCATGATCACCTTATTTGCCAGGATTGTGAGCGTGTTTTAGAGTTTTGCGATCCTCGTATACAACAAATTCAAACCATGATGGGGCAATTATTGGAGTTTGAAGTAACGCATCACAGTTTAAATCTTTACGGAAAATGTAATAAGTTAACAGCTTCTGGTGAATGTGAACATTACAAAACAAAAAAACAGATAACTTTGACCAAGAGTTAAAAAGATATGGAATTCGGATACAAAATTCAAGATAAGAGCAAGTACACTCTTGTTAGCCTTAAAGGCAATTTAATAGAGAAAAATCAGGCTAGCGAATTAATGGACGACATTAGCAACATGACTGAGAAAGATGGAAGCAATTTCGTGATCAACCTAGCTGATTTCAAATATATGAACAGCACAGGTTTAAATGTATTGCTAGGAATACTTTCAAAAGCGCGTAAATCGGGTGGAGAAGCTGTAATATGTGCAGTGCCTGAGAAAATTAAAACGTTGCTGATCATTACGAAACTAGTGAATGTGTTCTCTGTAGTTGATAACGAAGATTTAGCAGCAGCAGCATTCAATAATTAATTTGAAAGTTGAATCTAGTTTGAGTGAAATCAAATTTATTTAATTTTTGAATTTATAATTCAGCGTTTAGATCATAAAAAGTTTTTTAAACTATTTATTTAATTTATTTCGTATTTATAATTCTTAACGAAAACCAATTTCAATAAATTGAAAATGAAAGTAGATGTATTATTAGGTTTGCAATGGGGGGATGAAGGCAAAGGAAAGGTGGTTGATGTATTAACTCCACATTACGATGTAATTGCACGTTTTCAAGGCGGGCCAAATGCTGGCCATACTTTAGAGTTTGAAGGAATAAAGCATGTACTTCACACGATCCCTTCTGGGATTTTTCATCCTGGAAAAATAAATGTGATAGGTAACGGTGTTGTTATTGATCCAATTGTTTTCAAAAAAGAAATTGATGCATTAGTTGCTCGAGGTGTTGATGTAAAAGCAAATCTTTTCATTTCCCGTAAGGCACATTTAATTTTACCTACACATCGTTTATTAGATGCAGCATCAGAAGCAGCTAAAGGAAAAGAAAAAATCGGTTCAACTTTAAAAGGAATTGGACCTTCTTACATGGATAAAACGGGTCGTAACGGATTACGTGTTGGCGATGCTGAACATCCTGATTTTTTAACTCGTTACAATGTGTTAGTGCAAAAGCATAAAGATTTATTAGCACATTATCAATACGAATATAATCTTGCTGATTTAGAGCCTGCATTTATGGAGGCCGTTGAGTTTCTGCGAGGTTTAACTTTAATTGACAGTGAATATGTATTGAATCAATATATTGATGAAGGAAAGTCAATATTAGCTGAAGGAGCTCAAGGATCACTTTTAGATGTTGATTTTGGTGCTTATCCTTTTGTTACTTCATCACATACCATAACAGCAGGAACCTGTATAGGATTAGGGATTGCCCCAACAAAAATTGGTGAAGTATATGGTATTTTTAAGGCTTATTGTACTAGAGTAGGGAGTGGCCCGTTTCCAACTGAGTTAGAAAACGAAACTGGTGAACTATTGCGTAAACGTGGGAATGAGTTTGGCTCAACAACTGGACGTGCACGACGATGTGGTTGGTTGGATATTCCTGCACTTAAATATGCAATTATGTTGAATGGCGTAACACAATTGATTATGATGAAATCGGATGTGTTAAGTGGGTTCGAAAAATTACAAGTATGTATTCATTATCGTTATAAAGGAAAAGTTATTGATTACATGCCATATGATGTGGTGCATGAAATGCTTGAACCTATTTACGAAGAAATCAATGGTTGGAATCAAAATCTTGAACAGGTTACCGATTGTGAGGAGTTGCCACAAGCATTAAATGAATACGTGAGTTATATTGAAAAAGCCACAGGTTTGCCAATAACAATTATTTCTGTTGGTCCTGATCGTAAGCAAACATTAATTCGCCAAGCAGTGCTCAAATGAGCAATCAAATGAAATATCTTTTTCTAATTTCTTTGTTGTTATCTTTCAATGTTTATTCTCAGAAAGTACAGCAAATAGAAATCATTCAAGCAAATTCTTTAGAAGGAAATAAGGTGAATGGTGAAGATGTTCGTCGTTTAGTGGGTGATGTTATCTTTAAGCAAGAAACAACAATGTTATATTGTGATTCTGCTTTATTTTTTGTTGTATCAAACAGCATTGAAGCATATGGTCATGTTCGTGTTGAAGGTCCAACTGCGAAACTTAGTGGTGATGTTTTGCATTACGAAGGCAATACAAAAAAGGCGGTTATTACTGGCAAAATTGTACGCATGACTGATGGTAAGGCAGTGCTTACTACCGATCGATTAAATTATGATCTTGCAAGTGATGTTGGAGAATATACTACGGGTGGTAAAGTTGAAGACAAAGAAAATGTTTTAACCAGCCAGCATGGGTATTATTACAGTAATGATAAAACAGTTTTTTTTAAAGATCATGTGGTTTTAATTAACCCAAAGTATGTGATGAAATCAGATACTTTAAAATACAATACTATAACTGAAACTTCTTATTTTTATGGTCCGAGTACAATTCAAAGTACAGGAAAAGATAGTGGATTTATTTATTGTGAATATGGTTGGTACAATACAAAAACAGAAAAAGCATATTTCAGTAAAAATGCTTTTATTAGATCAAAGGAATCGAAGTTAAATGGTGATAGTATTTTGTATGATCGAAATACTGGAGTTGGCAAAGCATGGAAAAATGTTCAGGTTACCGATACAGTTCAGAAAGTAATTATTAGTGGTGAGTACGCTACCTTAGATGAAAAAAAAGGAACATCTTTCGTAACTGGCAAGAGTATGCTTACAAAAATTCTTGAAACAGATTCTATTTATTTACATGCAGATACTTTGTATGCTAAACAAGATTCTGCCACCGAACTAAATACCTATTACGCATATAAACATACTAAGATTTTTAAATCCGATTTACAAGGTCAATGTGACTCGTTAGTTTATAGTTCAAAAGATTCAACCATTTATTTTTATGGAAGTCCAATTTTATGGAATAATAAAAATCAACTTACTGCTGATTTAATAACCTTAAAACTTGCGAATAATAAATTGCAAACAATGAATCTTGTTTCGAATTCATTTATTACAGGAATGGAAGATTCATTACGTTACAATCAGGTAAAGGGTCGGAATATGGTGGGTTATTTTAGTGATAATAAATTAAGTAAAATTCATGTTTTGGGAAACGGACAAACGGTTTATTACATCCGCAATGGCAAAAAACAATTAACAGGTGTGAATAAGGCAGATTGTAGTGATATGATGATTTATATTGATAGTAGCTCTGTAAAACAAATTTCATTACTTCAAAAGCCAGATGCAACATTATATCCGATTAAAGAATTATCGTATCAAGAACTTCGCTTAAAGGATTTTGCTTGGTATGGCGAAATGCAGCCGAAAACGAAAGAAGATATCTTTATTTGGAAATAAATTACGAATTACGAATTACGAATTACGAATTACGAATTACGAATTACGAATTACGAATTACGAATTAAATTTTGGGATCCCAAGATAATAAATATCTAAATTCTACAATTACAATCTACAAAAAAAATAAATCTATAATCTAAAATCTAAAAAAAATGATACGTAAAGGTACAGCCATTTGGAATGGTTCAGGTAAGGAAGGAAGTGGAAATCTTTCTACTCAAAGTTTAGTTTTAAATAAAACGCAATACTCTCATAGTTCTCGTTTTGCTGATGGCATCGGAACAAATCCTGAGGAGTTAATTGCTGCTGCTCATGCAGGATGTTTTACTATGAAATTAACATTTGTTTTGGGTGAAGCAAAGTTCACTCCAGAGTCGTTAGAAACAACTTGTGAGATAACTTTAGAAAATGGAGTTATTAGTAAATCGCATTTAAAGGTAACTGGAAAAGTTCCAGGGATTTCGGATGCAGACTTTCAAACAGCAGTTAAAACAGCAGAACAAAATTGTCCAGTATCAAAATTGCTTGGACTTGAAATTACTTCTGAAGGAATTTTAGTAGCATAATTACTTGCAAAACCCCAATTAAAAATGCCTAGAAGTGTTTGAAAATAATTCTACTTCTAGGCATTTATTTTATTCTTATTATTTTTTAAATACTTTTTTCAAAATATCCGTAACTTGAGCAGCGGGATCTTTTCGGATTTTTGCTTCTTCTTGAGCAACAAGGATAAACATTCCATCGATAGCTTTCTGTGTTACATAAGCATTCAAATCTGGATTTACCTTTTTTACAAATGGAACTTTATTATACGAAGTGAATAATGGCGACCAGTACCTTGTAATATGTACTTTTTCTAGCGAATTTTGAATAATTGGTGCAAACTCTTTTAATAAATCATTCGTAGTAACTCGTTTTAAAAATTGGGTAGCTTCGTCGTTTTTTCCTTGTAAAATTGCTAAACCATCATTGATCGTCATTTTACTAACTGCGTTTAGAAAAATAGGAGCCGCTTTTTTTGCAGCATCTTCAGCAGCTCGGTTTAATTGTTGTTCAAATCGATCAACTTGACGAGACATTCCTAAATTTGATAGGGTGGTTTTCATATCTCGTGCTTCACTTGGGAATGGAATTTTAATCAAATTGTTTTTATAAAATCCATCAATTTTTGAAGCTTTATCACCTGCATTTTTACTTCCTATCGTTAATGCTTCTTTTAATCCTTTAATAATGTCATCATTCGATAATCCATGACCAAGCGAGCTATTCACCGTATTTAAAATATTGTTTAGGTCAATTTGCGCCTTTGCAATCATTCCTGATAGTAGAAATGTAATAATAAGTAGTCTTTTCATTTCGGTTTAATTTTCTTTGTTGAGATTTTCTGTTTAAAAAGTATTTCGCACTTACCAATTATTCAGCCAACAAACATAATCAAACAATTCAGGAGTTTAAACATCATTGTTACTTCATCATTTAAATATCTTTGTATTTCAAAAATTTGATAAAATGCTTGCAGAAATCATAACGATAGGTGATGAAATTTTAATTGGCCAAATTGTAGATACTAATTCCGCTTGGATGGGGCAAGAGTTAAATCTCGTAGGAATTAAGGTTCATCAAATTAGTTCGGTATCCGATGAAATCGCACATATTCATAAGGCAATTGATGAAGCGAAAAGTCGTGTTCAGATAATTTTGATTACTGGTGGATTAGGACCAACAAAAGATGACGTTACTAAAAAGGCTTTAGGAGAATATTTTAATGTTGAAAGTCGATTTGATCAGCTAGCCTTTAATGATATTGAGAGTTTGTTTAAAGCAAGAGGTCGTGATGTTTCTTTAATAAATCGAAAGCAAGCAGAAGTGCCTACAAATTGTACTGTATTGTCAAATAAAGTGGGTACTGCTCCTGGAATGTGGTTTGAGGAAAATGGATGTGTTTTTGTTTCAATGCCTGGGGTTCCTTATGAGATGCAATACTTAATGAAAAATGAAGTTATTCCTAGGTTAAAGCAAAAATTTGAAACGCCCTTTATTATGCATCGAACACTTCTAACACAGGGTGTTGGAGAAACCATATTAGCTGATTTGATTGTTGATTTTGAAAATAATTTACCCAAAGAATTTAAGCTTGCTTATTTACCAGCATCAGGAATGGTTCGCTTGCGACTTACAGCCTCTGGAGAAGAAAAATATATCCGTGAGAAAATGGAATTGCTAGTGAATCAACTTGCTGATTTAATTAAAGTGCATTTATTTGGATATGATGAACAAACGTTGGAAGAAGTTTTGGGTATACTTTTAAAGAAGTTAAAACTTACAATCTCAACCGCTGAGAGTTGTACCGGTGGATATATTGCACATCTTTTGACTTCGATAGCAGGAAGTTCAGAATATTATATGGGCTCAACAGTTACGTACTCTTATAAAAGTAAGTCGGAAATTTTAGGTGTTTCAGAAGAACTAATCTATAAACATGGAGCTGTGAGTGAAGAAGTGGTTTTAGCTATGGCCGAAGGAGCTAAACTCAAATTTGGTACAGATTGTTCTATTGCAACTTCAGGAGTCGCGGGTCCAGGAGGTGGGACACCCGACAAACCAGTAGGTACTGTTTGGATTGCAATTTCATCACCTAAAGGTACCTTTGCTAAAAAAGTATTATTAGGAACAAATAGATTGAGAAATATTCAAGTGGCATCAATAACTGCGATCAATCTCCTTCGTAAATATTTAATAGAATAGATAGGTTAAATCGTATTAAGTTAGTTGTAGATTCTTGCTTGTGTTTACTATTGGATATTATTGGTAATCATTAATGAACTATGAAAACTCTTTGTATAACACTTGGATTGGTGCTTTCATTTATTTTAACATTTGGACAGGAAGAGGAACACGTAAGTGATTCAATTCAAGTCAGACGAAATGTTGTTTCGTTTTTTCCCACTAAAGCCACTAAGGTAAATGGGTTTTGCTTTGCGCTTTCGCATAATAAACCGAGGATAATCAATGGCCTAAACCTAGAGTTTCCTGGTGCAAGATTTACGGAGTACTTTATCTACATGTTATCACGAGATATTTATCCTGAAAGGTTTGCGACAATTAATGGTTTAACTGTTTGTTTCAATCCCATTTATAATAAAGTAAATGGTGTGGGTATTTTTGTATTTGTTCCAGAGATTAAAGAGTTTAATGGATTAGAGATTGGTGCCTTTACTGATGCGGAGGAGATGCACGGGCTTCAACTGGGGCTATTCAATCATGCTTCTGATGGAAGATTAGTCCAAATAGGTTTCTTAAACACAATCTCATCTAATCCTAAATTATTTCGAACTCTCCCATTGTTTAATTGTAGGTTTAGGAAGCGCAAGCTTTAGGCGAAAATAAACAACCACTTACACTGGTTTTGCGTCAAGCAGGCTGACGTTAAGCCGATAATTTCAGCTCCTAAATTATTTGTACATTTAACGAATCATGGGCTCCAGATCCCGCCCAAAGGCAAAGCCCGAAAACATTATTGGTAGAATTTCGAATAAAAAACTGAAGGGTCCAGAATAGAATCAATTAATATTTACCAAATTTTACCGGGATACTTCGTATCCCTCCCAGAGTAAAAATAATTATTTTTTTCGAGATAGGTGTTTTCAAACGGATATAAATATTTGTAATTGGAATCAGGTAAAAATTCAATTTTTTTGGCCTTTTCTGAAAATTCAATTCGTAATTCGTAATTTTTTTAAGTATCTCTCCCAGAGTAAAAATAAATATTTTTTTTGAGATAGGGGTTTTCAAACGGATATAAGCAACTTTAATTATCTGTTGGTATTAAAAAGGGATTGAGATTGGTTCGTGAAAAAGATTCCAGATTAAGTCAATAAGTCTTTTTTACCGGGATACTTCGTATCCCTCCCAGAGTAAAAATAAATATTTTTTTCGAGATAGGGGTTTTCAAGCAGATATAAGCAATTGTAATTGGATAGGAGAATTAAGAAGATAGGTCAATATAAAGTTGAATAATGCGCTTGATTTACTGAAATCAACCCATTCGATATAAATTAAAGGTAATAAATTCACTAAAAAACAATAATAATATAATATAAATTAATGAAATTAAGTAGGTTATAAGCTTATTGCACAAAAAAAACGTAATTCGTAATCCGTAATTCGTAATTCTTAATTCTTTTCCCTACTTTTGCCCCCTCATTAAAAAGAATATAAGATCATGTCTAAGATCTGTGATTTAACAGGAAAGCACGCTATCAAGGGTCACCACGTTAGCCACTCTAATCATAAAACAAACCGTAGATTCAATCCGAATCTTCAGGTAAAGAGGTTTTATATGCCAGAAACAGGCGAATGGATTACTTTAAAAGTAAGTACTTCAGCACTTCGTACCATCAATAAGATTGGTATCACTGACGCTATCACTCGCGCAATCGTTAAAGGCAAGCTATAATTTCGGGGTAATTCCCGTTAAAAGGCGGCTGGTAATCTGATCATTGGTTATTTTTACACCATGAACCTCAGATTACCAGCTTTATTTTTATACCTATTCATCTTTAAATTCTCATATGTAAATGCACAATGGGATGATAAAGATAGGTTAACTCCCGTTTTTCATCAAGAAAGAAGAGAAGCTTTTCGTGCATTAATGCCTGAAAAGTCTGTAGCAATTTTTTTCTCAAACCCTATACGTAATCGCTCCAATGATGTTGATTATCAATATAGCCAAGATCCTAACTTTTATTATTTAACAGGATACCTAGAACCTAATTCATTATTAATCATCTTAAAAAACCCTTTAAGTATTGATGGTAAGGAAGCAAATGAATTAATTTTTGTACAAAACCGTAATACTAAAAAGGAAGTTTGGACTGGAGATCGATTAGGAGTTGAAGGTGTTCAACAAAGATTAGGTTTTAAAGCAGTTTTTAATGGAAACGATTTCAATGAATTCGGGCTTGATTTTACAAAATTTGGAAATATTTTAGTTAAATATCCTGAGGGGATTTCAAACTCTAAAAATGAAGAACCCGATTTAGGAGATTTGGTTGATCAATTGAAAGAAAAGCTTAATAGTTTAAGTGATAGAGTGGACAATTATTTAGGTCAAAGAATCATGAAAGAACTTCGTGAAATTAAACACCCTGAGGAGATTGCAATTATGCAGAAGGCAATTGACATAACCAATTATGGCTTTTTACGACTCATGAAGGAAATTCAACCTAACATGATGGAATATCAAGCTCAGGCTATTGTTGAATATGAAATGAAAAAAAATGGATCTGAATATCCTGGTTATTGTTCTATTGCTGGATCTGGAAAAAATGGTTGCGTTTTACATTATACTTTTAATCG
Organism: Bacteroidota bacterium; assembly: GCA_031423735.1. Lineage (GTDB taxonomy): Bacteria > Bacteroidota > Bacteroidia > AKYH767-A > OLB10 > JANXSD01. Next base: position 14,304 of record JANPGA010000490.1, read on the forward strand.
TAAAAAGATGACGGATGGAGAATTATTACTTGCCGACATAGGAGCCGAATACCATAATTACACTGCAGATATTACCCGAACAATTCCTGTAAATGGGAAATTTTCGGAGAACCAAAAAATAATTTATCAATTAGTGCTTAATGCTCAAAATGCTGGTATTGAACTTTGTAGAGCTAGAAATCCATTTCGTTCCACCCATGATACAGCAGTAAAAGTAATTACCGAAGGACTCCTGAAATTAGGGATTATAAAATCTGAAAATGAGTATTTTAAGTATTTTATGCATGGAACGTCTCACTATTTAGGATTAGATGTACATGATGCCGGAACAAATGGGAAGTTAAAATCTGGAACTATTATAACGGTTGAACCTGGGATATACATCCCAAAAGGAGCTGATTGCGACCCTAAATGGTGGGATATTGGAATAAGAATCGAAGATGATGTATTAATTACTGATACAAATCCTATAATTTTATCTGGTAGTTTACCTCGTGAAATCGAAGATATTGAACGATTAATGGCCAAGTAAAATATTACCTAAGAAGTAATCTATAAAAGATTTGTAATTTTCTGAATACTGTTATATCTTTGCGTCCCTCTAAAAAGGGAAATTTAATAATAAAGCGTCATCATGGCAAAGAAAGGTAATCGTATTCAAGTGATCATGGAGTGCACTGAACATAAAACTTCAGGTCTTCCGGGAACATCACGTTACATCACTACGAAGAACAAGAAAAACACATCTGAGCGTCTTGAATTGAAGAAATTCAACCCGATCATGAAGAAAATGACAGTTCACAAAGAAATTAAATAATAAGGTTTTTACCGTCTAAAAATATAGTAACATGGCAAAGAAAGTAGTTGCAACCCTCAAGTCTGGTAAAGGCAAAGAGTTCTCAAAAGTGATTAAAATGATTAAATCACCAACTGGTTCATACACCTTCAGAGAAGAAGTTGTACATAACGATCATATTAAAGATTTTCTTAAAGACAAATAATACTGGCGATCAACCAAACCAATAGCTTCTTTCCTTAGAGAGAAGCTATTTTTGTTTATAGCCTTTCAATAGTATATATCGAATATGGGATTATTTGGATTTTTTAATCGTGAAAAAAAGGAGTCCTTGGATAAAGGGCTGGAAAAAACACGCGAAAGTTTTTTTACAAAGATTACTAAAACATTTATCGGTAAATCAACTATCGATGATGAGGTTTTAGATAATCTCGAAGAGGTTTTAGTTACAAGCGATGTGGGTGTAGAAACAACTTTAAAAATTGTTAAACGAATCCAAGATCGAGTTGCTCGTGATAAATATGCTGGAACTTCTGAGTTAAACAGATTTTTAAAAGAAGAAATTATAGAGTTGATGGCTGAAAACAAATCGGCCGATATTAAAGATTTTAATCAACTCGAAAATCTTCCTGCTAAACCTTATGTAATAATGGTGGTTGGTGTTAACGGTGTTGGTAAAACAACAACAATTGGAAAACTAGCTTATCAATTTAAAAAAGCAGGAAAGAAAGTAGTACTTGGTGCTGCCGATACTTTCCGTGCCGCTGCTGTTGATCAACTTACAATATGGGCAAGTAGAGTTGATGTTCCTATTGTTAGTCAGGGTATGGGTGCTGATCCAGCTTCTGTTGCTTTTGATACAGTATCTTCCGCTGTTGCTCAAGGAATGGATGTTTGTATTATTGACACAGCAGGAAGATTGCACAACAAAGTGAATTTAATGAATGAACTTACTAAAATTCGTAAAGTGATGCAAAAGGTTATTCCAGATGCGCCACATGAAATTCTTTTAGTGTTGGATGCATCTACGGGTCAAAATGCAATTGAACAAGCACGACAATTTATTGCAGCAACTGATGTGAATGCATTAGCATTAACAAAATTAGATGGTACAGCGAAAGGCGGTGTAGTAATTGGTATTTCCGATCAGTTTAAAATTCCAGTAAAATATATTGGAGTAGGAGAGAAGATGGAAGATTTGCAGTTGTTCGATAGAAAGGAATTTGTAAGCTCTTTATTCAACGAAAATTAATTTGATCATGATTCGAAATATATTGTTAATCGTATTTGTCTCTTTTTGTTATTCAGTGAACGCACAAGATAATTCTATTGAGTTGCAAGATAATAATGGATTGATGCATCAAAATAATGTTTATCGATTTACAAAAGATAGTCTTGTAATTACTGCAAAATCTGATTACGGACGAAGTAATGTTGAGTATCTAAAACGAACATTAACACTAGAGGAGAAAAAAACTTTATCTTTATTTTTAAAATCATTTCCTGCCGATAGTTTAGTAGAATCTTATTTCAATGAATATTCGAATTTAGGATATATTGATGCAGAACATTTTCCTCGTGTTATAGAAGTAAATATTGTGAAAAATAAAAAGGAATATCATTCAAAAGCCACGAATGCATATGTAAATCTTTATGCTCGATTAATTCAACAGTTGAATCCTTTGCTATCGGATGAAGTGAAAATAAAGTTTGATAAGAATCAGTTTAATGCATTTTATTGAAATTGAAAACTAAAACATTAAAGCAAAATAAAGTTAACGTAGTTACACTAGGTTGCTCAAAAAATATTGTCGATTCTGAAGTGTTGATGGGTCAATTACGTGCTAATGATTTTGAAGTTACTCACGAAAATACCCGAAGTAATGCTTCGGTTGTAATCATCAATACTTGTGGTTTTATCGATAACGCCAAGCAGGAAAGCGTTGATACTATTTTGCATTATGCGAAGAAGAAAGAAGCTGGTAAAATTGATCGTTTAATTGTTACAGGATGTCTCTCAGAAAGATATAAACCTGAACTTGAAAAAGAGATTCCTAATGTGGATCATTATTTTGGCACTCGTGATTTACCATTACTTTTAAAAACTTTAGGTGCCGATTATAAACATGAATTGGTGGGTGAGCGTTTACTAACTACTCCTCGTCATTATGCGTACATGAAAATTTCGGAAGGTTGTGATCGTCCGTGTTCATTTTGTGCAATTCCTTTGATGCGTGGAAATCATATTTCTAAACCAATGGAAGAGTTGGTACAAGAAGCAAAAACATTAGCAAAGAATGGTACAAAAGAAATTTTATTGATTGCTCAGGATTCAACGTATTACGGGTTGGATATTTATAAGGAAAGAAGGCTTGCTGAATTATTATCACGACTTAGTGATGTTGAAGGTATTGAATGGATTCGTTTGCATTATGCATTCCCTTCAGGATTTCCTTTAGAGGCTCTTGATGTGATGCGTGAACGTTCTAACATTTGTAGCTACTTGGATATGCCTTTGCAACACGTGAGTGATGCAATGTTGAAATCGATGCGTAGAGGAACAACTCGTGAAAAAACTTATGCATTAGTCGATACTATTCGTGAGCGAGTACCTGGAATTGCATTACGTACGTCGTTGATTGCAGGTTATCCAGGTGAAACAGAAAAAGATCATGAAGATATGATTCGTTTTGTGGAGGATGTGAAATTTGATCGATTAGGTATTTTTACTTATTCTCACGAAGAAAACACACATGCTTATAAATTGGAAGACAATATTGATGCAGATGTGAAGCAAGAACGTGCTCAAGCAGTAATGGCTGTTCAAGAGGGAATTTCTGCTGCGTTGAATGAGAAAAAAATTGGTCAAACTTTTAAAGTTTTATTTGATCGTAAAGACAATGAACATTTCATAGGACGAACGGAATTTGATTCTCCAGAAGTGGATAATGAAGTATTAATTCCTGCTGCTGATAATTATGTTCGTGTTGGTGATTTTGCAAATGTGAAAATAAAGCATGCTACGGAATTTGATCTCTTCGGTGAATTAATTTAATATGCTCTTGCTCTAAAATAATTAATGGAACATTTAACTATTGATCTAAATAAAACGGGTGTTAGAAATACATTAGTAAATGATTATTTATTAGATGATCCTCGATTAAAGAAATTTTTTAAATGGAAACCAGACTTTAATTCGTTTGAAGAGTTAATTCAAGAGAGAAGAAAATTTAAAATTAATAGATCTGTTTTAAAGCAAGAATTAGAAAAACAACATAAATCTTATTATAGTAATTTTCCAATTCTAAAAGTTAGCATTGATTCATTTGGAAGCGAAAATACTTTTACAGTTACAACGGGTCATCAATTGTGTTTGGCAACAGGGCCATTGTATTTTATCTATAAGATTGTAAGTACTATTAATCTTGCTAAAGAATTAAAACTCCAA
>JANPGA010000491.1:0-3141 GCA_031423735.1 Bacteroidota bacterium
AAAAATAGTAATTGAAATTCCAGAAGTAACAGCAAAAGGAATCTTTTCCATCCATAACACAGATCTGTTAACAAAAGAAATAATTTCGGCATCTGCAAAAGCTACCCAAACCCCAACATAAGGAACAAATGAAACCACAACTGATAAAACACTAAGATATATTGCAAGTGTTGTTAGAGGGATTACCATCAAATTGCTAAGGATAAATAAATTTGGAAACTGATGAAAATAGTATAAACTTATTGGAGCAGTAACAATTTGAGCACAAATTGAAACAGAAGTTAGTTCCCATGTTTTATGAAGAAAATTATTCGGCATCACAAGTTTGGGCAATAACATTGGATGTAAATATGCAATTCCAAAAACAGCTAAATAGGATAATTGAAATCCAGCCTCGGTAAGCATAAATGGATTCCAACAAAGTAAAATAAACATTGAAACAGCGAGTGTATTTAAAATTGGACTTTTTGCATTAATCCATTTACCAACTATAACCAAGCTAAGCATCATAGCTGATCTTAGCACTGATGATGAAAAGCCTGAAAGCATCGCATATCCCCAAATTAATCCCATAATTAATGGATAATAAAAGTGTTTTAATCGTTTATTCTTTTCCATAAATCCTAATACAGCAGCCAGTATTAAATAAATAACTCCAACATGCATTCCCGAAACTGATAAAACATGTAACGTTCCTGAACTCGAATAGGCTTGCATCAACTCAGGATCAATCGCATCATCATCACCCACAATTAGTGCTACGGCTACAGCACTTGCTTGTTCGTCTTTAATTTCCTTATGAAGCATTGATGTAATAATAGATCGCCATTCCAATGCTTTAGCAATTATAAAGTTCCCATCATTTCCAACAAGCCGTTTCCATTGATCACTTCTCACATATGCCTGAGAATATATTTGCTTATAAGCTAAAAACTTTTTGTAATCAAATTCTCCATGAATAGTAGGACCTTTAATTTCATTCAGTTTAACATTCAGCAATAAGCGATCACCATATTTTATTTTTCTGACAGGGTCATTTTTTTCGAAGTAAAGTAACAATTTGCCTTCTGCATTCATCCACTTATGGCCATCATAAGCAGCATTTACTTTTACAAAAGTTTTAATTGATTTTGTATGCTCTACCAATGCATCGTCAACTGAAACTGATAAAAATGATGTTTTAATTTTTGAAAAATGTTTAGGTCTTCTAATTTCAGTATGAATACCAACCACCGCAACTCCAAACCAAAAATACAACCAAAATGTAAAGATTCCAGGAACAAATTTGAGTTTCCAACGAAGTAACCCTTTAAGAAAACCTAAAAGAAAAATTAGTAACATCGATCCAAAAATCATCATCGCAACCCAAAGCAAAGAAAGTTCATAAAACAAACTAAAAACAATTCCGCAAACAAATGGCAATAAAATCCTGAGGATAGGAATTTGACGAATAATTGGTGGTTCTTCGAAATCTTGTTTCATTATATCGGCAAAAATAATTGCTACAAATCCGTTATTCGGTTCTAAACGAATACAAATGCTTGTAATTTACTTGGATAAAAATCTAAAATCTCCAAATTTGCTGTAATTTTGAACCATGACCCTTATCCTACTAGGAATAACAATAATCATTTCACTAATTGGATTCTCCAATGAAATGTTCCAAAGGAAACTAATTTTTAATGCCTACTTAATTCATCATCATAAAGAATGGTGGAGAATTTTAAGTTCGGGTTTTATACATGGCGATTTTATGCATTTACTTTTTAACATGTTTGTGCTTTATGGCTTCGGACAAGCAGTAGAAAGTTATTACAATGCCATATTTGGAAGCAATGGTGGCGCCGATTTTTTAGTGCTATATTTAGGTGCGATTGTAATTGCAAATGCTCCTTCATTAGTTAAATACAAAGACGCAACATTTTACAATTCATTAGGAGCATCAGGAGGTGTGGCAGCAATTTTATTTGCAGCAATTTTATTTGATCCATGGTCGAAAATTTATTTGTTTGGAATCATTGGTATACCTGGAATTATATTAGGTCCATTGTATTTATTTTATGAATACCGCTCAGCTCAAAAAGCAAATGATCATATTAATCATGATGCACACTTTTATGGAGCACTGTTTGGAATGGTATTTACCATAATTTTAAAACCGAAAATAGTGTTACATTTTGTTGATCAATTAATCAATAATTTTCCTCTATAATATGCAAAAGGCAATTTATAATGGACAAATAATCGAGAACAATGAACAAAGTTCTTTCACTTTTAATCGTGGCTTCCTCTTTGGAGATGGTTTTTTTGAAACTATGCGTTTCTCCAATGGTAAATTGAAATTTGAAGACGATCATTTTAAACGAATTAAAAACAGTTTAGAATTACTTTGGATTAACCAAGAATTCATTCCCAATCAGCAAAAACTAAATGAAGAAATTAAACTTTTACTAGAATCAAACAAAATTGATTCGGATGCAAGAATTCGTTTAACAATTTTTAGAAATGCTGATGGATTTTACTTGCCCCAAAATAATCAATCAGGTTATTTTTTAACATGTTCTCCCCTAATCGACAAACGAGACAACTATGAAGAAGGATTAAGAGTTGGAATCTACAAAGAGCAAAATAAGATTGCAGGAAAATTTTCACCTCTTAAATCGCTTAGTGCACAATTGTATGTTATGGCTGCAATTTATGCCAAAGAAAATAATTTTGATGATGTACTAATTTTAAATCAAGATAATAATTGTATAGAAAGCTCAAACAGTAATTTATTTATTGTTCAAGATAAAGTATTAATTACGCCATCATTATCTGAAGGATGTGTTGATGGAATTTTTCGTAAAAACATTATTCATGCTTCAAAAGAAATTGGAATTCCGATTAAAGAAGGAGTCATTTCTCAAACATGCTTAATCGATGCCCAAGAGATTTTCCTTACGAATGTAATTCGTGGAATACAAACTATCAAAAAAATGGATGAAGAAACGTATTCGAATTCTATCACTAAAAAATTAAATGATTACTTTCAATTATAATCATTTAATTTCCCAACTCCTGCAACTCTAACCAACGCATCGACTTTTCATCAATTGTCGTTTCAGCAGTTTTGTAATCGGCTGCGATCTTCTGCATCTT
>JANPGA010000492.1:0-6877 GCA_031423735.1 Bacteroidota bacterium
GACCTTATTCTTACTGGAAGAGAATCCATCGATTATAATGGTTCGCAAGTAGCAGCTATGGTTGGTGAACTTTTAGATATTCCTAGTATTTCTATTGTTAAATCTTTAAAAGTAGAAAATAGTATTGCAACGCTCGAAAGAGAAATTGAAGGCGGAATTGAAGTTTTAACTTGCCCTACTCCTTTGATAGCTAGTGCCACCGAAGGAATGGCTGAACCAAGAATACCAAACATGAGAGGCATCATGAGTGCACGCACGAAACCACTTGTTGTTGTTGAACCAGCAGAGGTTCCTCAACTTCAAGAGTTTGTTAAATATGATAAGCCTGCTCCTAGAAGTCAGGTAAAACTTGTTGCCTCCGACGATGTTAAAAAATTAGTTGACCTTCTTCATTCTGAAGCTAAATCATTTTAATTTTAGTAAAATTATACAGGTACTCCGAACACCTTCCACTAAACTATCGGGCACTCTTATTTGTTTTAGAATAAAAAAACTATGTCAGTTCTTGTATATGCCGAAAATGCCGGCGGAAAATTTAAAAAGTCAACCTACGAAGTATTATCTTATGGCTATGCTATAGCTGAAAAAATTGGCGGCACCTTAACTGTACTTTCAATAGGAGATGTAAATGCTGAAGAATTAGCAAAACTCTCCAAATACGGTGCATCAAAAGTATTAAATGTTACGAATGATAAATTAAAGTCGTTTGTAAATATGGCTTATGCAGCTGTAATTGCTGATGCTGCCAAAACTGAAGATTCCAAAGTGGTGATTATGTCAGCCTCTTTTACTGGAAAAGGTTTAGCACCTCGAGTTGCAGTTAAATTAGAAGCAGGGCTTGTTGATGGAGCAATTTCTTTGCCTGATACAACATCTGGATTTACAGTTCGCAAAGGTGCATTTTCAGGTAAAGCTTTCGCGGATGTAACTTTAACAAGTGATCGTAAAGTAATTACTTTAGTTCCTAATTCATATCAAGTAAACGAGCATCAAAAAGATTCCAACATAATTGAGTTTAGCCCAGCTGTTCGCGACCTTGATTTCAAAGCAATGGTTAAGGAAATTGTTAGAGCAGCAGATAAAGTTTCACTTCCTGAGGCTGAGATTGTAGTTTCTGGAGGACGAGGATTGAAAGGACCTGAAAATTGGGGAATGGTGGAGGAATTAGCAGGGTTATTAGGTGCGGCAACTGCTTGCTCAAAGCCTGTATCTGATTCACATTGGCGTCCACATAGTGAACACGTAGGACAAACTGGTATTGCGGTAAGCCCTAATTTGTATATTGCAATAGGAATATCTGGTGCAATTCAACATCTTGCTGGAGTGAGTTCATCAAAAGTTATAGTTGTAATTAATAAAGATCCGGAAGCTCCATTCTTTAAAGCAGCAGATTATGGAATAGTAGGTGATGCTTTCGAAGTGATTCCAAAATTGATTGAGGCTATAAAAGAATTTAAGGCGGTAAATGCCTAATTGGAAAGCCCAAAAACGATTGTATGAAGAAAATTAAACTGGAAATTGTAGGTCTATCAAACAGCCAAACTCAAAGCGGAGCGTATGCATTAGTTTTGGGAGAAGAAGATGGAAAGCGCCGATTGCCTATAATTATTGGTGGCTTTGAAGCTCAATCGATCGCTGTGGAATTAGAAAACATGAAGCCTGCTCGTCCTTTAACTCATGATCTTTTTCGAAATTTTGCCATTGAATTTGGAGTTCATATCGATGAAATTATCATTTACAATATTAAGGAAGGTATTTTTTATTCAAAAATGATCTGTAATAATGGATCGGAAACAAAAGAAATTGATGCTCGTACCTCTGATGCAATTGCAATGGCGGTGAGATTTAATTGTCCGATTTATACTTATGAATTTATTTTAGCTTCTTCTGGTGTTGTATTGGAAGAAGGTTCGGAGGTGGAAACACCGAAGAGTCTTCCTAAAAAAACATCAAGTAAAAAATCAGCAACAGCTTCCAGTTCAGAAAACGAATATTCATCATTAAGCTTGGAAGAGTTAAAAGAATCCTTAATGCGTGCTATAGATGAAGAAGCTTATGAAACTGCTTCAAAAATTCGGGATGAACTCGCTAAAAGAAAAAAGCCTTCACAACAGTAAAAAAACAATTACGTTATAAACAAAGAGCCGCTCATATCCTGACGGCTCTTTTACTTTTATAGAGATTCTTCGAATTACCTTTGAGTGTAATTTAAAAAACAATTTATCAAATTAATCGTATAAATTCTTCCAAGTAATAAATCATCATTTTAAGTTAAAACTATGCTAACTACTAAAATCATCAATAAACAAAAAAAAATCTACCTTGTATTTGTACTGGTAATTTCTTTTACTACTTCAAATGCGCAATGGAGATGGCTTCATCCTTCTCCTCAAGGAAATGATCTTTATGTTTCCAGTTTCGCAAATGCAAATAATGGATGGTGCGCCGGGGCAGGTGGAGCAATTTTAAAAACTACCGATGGTGGAAATACATGGTCATCACAGAATTCTGGTTTTTTTGACCAAGCGGCTGGAATTTATTTCCCTACTGCAAGCATTGGTTATTTAGCTATGCAATATAATTTTTTAAAAACTACAAATGGTGGAACTACTTGGAATGTACTCTATCGTTATTCCGATCTTTATGCACAAACGATGTACTTTTTAAATAAAGATACTGGCTGGGTTGCAGGCGTGTTTAATGGCATTTATTTATTACAACAAACTATGGATGGAGGTGTTACTTGGAATATTCAGGCTAACAATTTAAGTGATCAAATTCGATCTATCCAAGTAAATACAAATGGAACTGGATGGGCGGCAGGAAGAAATGGAATTTACATGCAAACTTCCAATTATGGGGCAACATGGACAACATCCTCTCCAGTTGGAGCTAACACAATTAACTCTCTGAATTTTCCGGATCAATTAAATGGATATATGGTTGGTGATGCTGGAGTAATCTACAAAAGTACTGATGGAGGTCAAACATGGAATTCCTCTTTCAATCCAATAGGAAATATTAATTTAAAATCAGTTTGTTTTACGAGTGCAAATATTGGATGTATTGGAGGCGAAAGTGGAAATATTCTTTATACAATTAACGGTGGTACTTCTTGGCAAAGTGCAAATCAATCCGCTTGGTTTACGGGAAACAATGTCATTTCATTTAACGGTACCGATTTATTGATGGTAGGTTCCAGTGGAGAAATATTAAAAAGTACTAATTCAGGTCAAACTTGGATTTCAAAACAAGTACGAGTTTCGGATAAAAATTTAAATGGTGTTTCTGCTCCAACCAGTACTACAATCTTTGCATCTGGTAATAACGGAACCATTCTAACTTCTTCAAATGCTGGGTTAAACTGGCAATTATTAAACTCTGGTAGTTCAACAAATTTTAATGATATTGCTTCATTATCGGCAACCAATGTTTCAGTAGTGGGTGATAGTGGAAAAATTTACAATACCACAAATGGAGGAACTCTTTGGACCTTAAAAACTTCGCCAGTAACTGATGATCTCTATGGGATTTGTAAAGCCTCGGCTACGAGAATGTTTGCTTGTGGTAATAACGAAGCACTTATTCGTTCAAACAATAGCGGCTCAACTTGGCAACTACAATCTACTCCCCTATCAGGGATAGGTTTTAAATTTCTCGATGTGTTTTTTGTAAGTGCTGATACAGGCTGGATTGCTACTGACGGTTTCGAAATATTATATACAGTTGATGGAGGAGTTAATTGGGGAATTACTTCAACAACATTTTCTGCTGGCATCAGTTCAGTTTTTTATATCAATAAATTGCATGGATGGGCATGCACGATTTATGGAGATATTTTAGAATCTACTGATGGTGGTTTAACTTACAACTTATTACTTTCTAAAGTAGGTTCCAAATTCGACAAAATTGTTTTTACAGATGCACAAAATGGATGGGTATTTGGAAACGGGAAAATTTATAGAACTGCTGATGGTGGATTAACTTGGAGTCAAGAATTTACACCTTCTGGTCAGCTAGTTTCAGACGCAGTTTTCTTAAATGGAAACGAAGCTATCGCAGTTGGTAATGGGCTTTCATCTATCATTGGCAGAAGTGGTGATTTAAGATTAGGAATTTCCGATACCTTACTATGTACTGATAATGTTTATACCTCAACAGTAAACTCAACAGGAACCTTTAATGCGGGAAATAAATTCATTGTTGAAATTTCTGATGAATTTGGAAATTTTGATTATCCCTTCCCTGTAGGATCAATTAATGCAACTGGAAATACTCCTGTTTTAGTTTCTATTCCTAGCGGACTTCCAGATGGTAATGCATATCGATTAAGGGTAGTTTCAACAAATCCTCCTATTATAAGTCCAGTAAATAATAAGGCACTTACTTTACATAACTCTCCAAATGCTTTCGCTTATACATTAACTCCAACAGCTTTTTGTCAGGGTGATTCAGTTACAATCTATGCAATAAATTCTTCAGCATGGACATACCAATGGTACATGAATTCAATTCCAATTAGTGGAGCTACGGCTGATTCAATTACAGTTTTTCAAACTGGCGATTACACCGTTAATGCTAATGATGGAATTTGTGATTACACCTCTTCAATCGTTGATGTACTTGTTGTGATATGTGTTGGGCTGGCAGAGATTTCACATGATCCAAATTATCATGCATATCCAAATCCAACAAAAGGAAATTTAACTCTTGATTGGAATAAAGGAATTACTGTAAATCAAATAATTCTTCGAGATGTAACTGGCAGAATAATAAATTCATTTAACAACATTAATAACAACCAACAAGAAATTGACTTGAGTTTATTACAAAGTGGCATTTACTTTATAACTACTATTGGCAGTAAACCTTCAACTATTAAAGTTATTCGTTATTAATTTAAAAGGATTATTGGGTAAATTAAATAGGATCGAATTGTACAATAATGATGAAATTGAAATTAAACCTATACGGTTGTAAAACATCTTAAAGCAAAATCAATCAAATGCGAAAAATAGTTTTACTCGTAATATTATCCTTTTCATTTACGACCTCTTTTAGCCAGTCGACCTATTATTTCCCTGCAAAAACGCTTAATGCAAATTGGGATACTATTTCACCTTCCTCTTTAGGATGGTGTACCAATTATATCGACACCGTATTTAATTACCTTGACACTACTCATGCTAAGGCGTTTATTGTTTTAAAAGGTGGTAAAATTGCTTTAGAACATTATACAGGTACGTTTACAAAAGATAGTCTTTGGTATTGGGCTTCAGCAGGTAAAACACTAGTAAGTTTCATGACAGGCATCGCTCAAGAAGAAGGTTTGCTTTCGATCAATGATACTAGTTCGAAATATTTAGGGCAAGGATGGACAAATTGTACATCTCAACAAGAAGATCAAATAACGGTTAGGAATCAATTAACGATGACTACAGGATTAGATGACAATGTTCCAAATGATGATTGTACTTATGATACTTGCTTAATTTATAAGGCACCTTCTGGATCAAGATGGGCTTATCATAATGCACCCTATTTACTTTTGCAAAATGTGATACAGAATGCAAGTGGAGTACCCTTTTCTCAATTTACAAATACAAAAATTAAAACTCCTACTGGAATGATAGGTTTTTGGTATGATTCCACCTATTACAGTGGTGCACGAGATATGGCTCGCTTTGGTTCATTAATTTTAAATAAAGGAATTTGGAATCAAGATACACTTATGCATGATAGTATCTATTTTCAACAAATGACAAATACTAGTCAGAACATAAATAAAAGTTATGGCTATTTGTGGTGGTTAAATGGCAAAGGAAGTTATATGGTTCCTCAATCTCAATTAGTATTTAATACAAATTTAATCCCGAATGCCCCAGCTGATTTAATTGCTGCTTTAGGGAAAAATGATCAAAAAATATATGTTATTCCTTCTATGGATATGGTTGTTGTAAGGATGGGTGACGATGCTTATAGTAGCTCCTTAGCATTAACACAATTCGATGATATTCTTTGGGGTAAATTGATGAATGTTTTCTGCAATACCACAGCAATATCAATTAAGAATGATTTTCAATTTAGAATTTATCCAAACCCATCCAACGAAGTATTAAATTTAGATAATCATATCGCCATCGATGATTTAAGAATTTTTGATCTTAATGGAAAAGAACAAATGCATTTTTCAGAAGTAAAAAATTCAATCAACATCAGTGGATTAAGTCCTGGTATTTATTTCATTAACCTATTTAAAAGTAACACCAAAATAGGTTCAACCATAAAATTTATAAAACTGCCTTAAAACACGCTTCATTTTTTTGAAATTTCGCTTTTCATTGACTTGAAATGGCATATAAATTTTTATTGAAGTCCAAGCAGAGTAATTTATTGCTGAAGCGTATGAACTTGAAACTCAAAAATCATAAATTGGGTTATCTTTGCTCTATAAAAAATTTATCTAATCGTTAATAATTAAAAATGAAGCAATTCTTTAAGTTTATGTTCGCCTCTATGTTAGGCTTTATCTTGAGTATCGTAGTCGTATTTTTTCTGTTTGTTGTAATCATATCTGCTGCTGTAAATTCATTAGGGACTGAGCAGGTGACTATTTCAGAAGGCAGTATTTTACACATTACTTTAAAACAACCTCTACGTGATAGAACTACCACAAATCCTTTCGATGAAATTGATCTTGGTACCTTTCATTCAAAAAAACAACCTGGATTAAATGACATTTTAATTTCACTTGAAAAAGCTGCAATTGATCCGAAAATTAAGGGTATCTTTTTAGATGTACCATCTGTTCAATCAGGAATTGCTTCGTTAGAAGAATTACGAAATGGCATTTTGAAATTTAAAAAATCAGGCAAAT
>JANPGA010000493.1:0-4203 GCA_031423735.1 Bacteroidota bacterium
AATTGTATTCTTAATCTTTAATTCTTATTTTGTTTACCCCCAAAGGCACACTCTTCTTTGTGTTTTTTTAATTCGTAATTCGTAATTTTTAATTTATTTCCCCCCTGCCGCACTTCCTGCTTAACAATTTTAAATTCCTAATTATTAATTTTTAATTCTGTATTAATAATTCCATTGCTGTTCTGAGTTTGCAACTCAGAACAAATCTAGTTTCTATCAATATTATTGTTTAAAATGCTTTCATCAATTATTATATAAAAGTTGTTAAAAAGTCCTTAGTTGCAAACTCAGGACAGCAGTGAAAAATTACTGTTAATGGAGCTAATATAAATATCGTTTTATTTTATACTGATACTTATTTAGATCCAGGTTCAGGAAATATTGTTACTATTCATAAGAAGGATGAATATTCAATTTAGTAAATTATTCCTTAATAAACTTAGCTTTATAATATGAATTATTAAGTATTAATTTAATGAGGTATATTCCATTTTCGAGTTCAGAAGTTTCTATGGTATTGGTGTTTAACTTTTCAATAATCAAGTCACCTTTTGAAGAATAAATTTGAACAGTAAAATCACCTTTAATAAAATCTGTATTTATATTTAATTCTTTAGACACAGGATTAGGGAATACATTCAATTGTCCTATTGAGTTAGGCAATAAATTATTTAGTCCAGTTGAACAAGAACTTTGATAACTATACAATTCTTCTCCAACATTTGTATCATATTGACCGGAGAAATAAAGTAAGTTATTAAAAACCCCTTTTGCCGTAATTCCAGCACCTGCTGAGGGGTTGGCAATAGTACCTGGTATTAATGAGGTACCTATTAAAGTACCATTTGTTTTATACATGGACTGAGATGATCCTGTTAAGGGATTATTAGCCGTAAAATAAACCTCTCCACAATATTCTATAAATGAACTAGGATTACTACTGCCAGAACCTGGAGTGATATCGGTAATTAAACTAGTACCAAGTGTTGTTCCATTAGATTTCCATAATTCATATCCATTAATAGCATCACAGCCTCTAAATAGTAGCGTACCATTATAACTGTAAAACCAGTCTGAATTATATGCTAATCCAATATTTGACACCTCACCCAGCGACAATAATGAGTTTCCATTTATGCTATCTACAACAAACATTTCAGCATTACTACCAGAAGTATTTGCTAAAAACACTAATTTGCCATTTACTTTAGTAAAAGCAGCAGGATCGGAACCGAAGGAAGCAAGTGATTGCAAATTCGCTAATTCAAAAGTCCCTGAAGGTGTACCATCCGTAACCCAAGGTTCAGCTGCATTAATACCAGTTGGATCAGTACCGGTAAAATATAGTTTATTATTATAGGTGGCTCCTCCAGAAAATGAATACATCTTTACATTATTCTTAACTAAAATAGTATTTGCAATAGTTCCATCCGATTTATACAAATTTTCAAATGCTCCACCATTAGTCGTTCCAGTGAAATAAATAGAATCATTAAAAATTAAAGGACCATTTAATAAATTGGAAATTGTTGTAGAATTTGGCAATTGAACTGCTAACTGAGTACTTCCTACTGTACCATTTGTTTTAAAAATAGCTCTATCACTATTTAGATTATCGTTAATTGCAACAAAATAAACTTCTCCTTGATATTCAGTAAAAATTTGTTTTGCACTATATATTCCTGGAAAATTCATTGTATAGCCATATGTAGTAATTGCAGAAGGAAAAAGAGGAAGAGTTCCAGCAATAGTACCATCTGTTACCCAAGGTCGATAAACGATTACACCAGAAGTATTATCAGAAATAACAAAATAAACTTTATTGCCATATTTTATTAATTTGTCGGGACTTGAAGAACTTGAACCAGGAATAATATCCAATAATAATTGTGTTCCATTAGTAGTACCATCACTAATATATAATTCTCGATTTGAACTTGAGCCAGAGTAACCACTAGCTGCGAATAAAAAATTACTCCCTAAGGCAATAAAATTGCTTGGTTTTGATCCATAAAAAGAGGCAATATCTTTTACTAAAACTGGGTTTTGAGCATTTAATCCCAAGTTAATAAACATTAAAATTGTAAATAGTAATTTAATTAAAATTCTCATAATTTTATGAATGGTTGATATACGATAATTGTTAAGGTAAAATTGTAAAGAATAATTACTAAAATCCGGGAAATCCGGGTAAGAAATCTTTTCCTGCAGCTTTCATTTCAGATTCTGAAACATTTTCGGCATTTTCAAGTGCTCTGTTGAGTGCAACTTCTAATAAATCCTGCAATTCTTCTTTTGATTCAGGTTTCATTAATTCATCCTGAATAGAAATCGATTTTACTTTACGATTTCCTGTTACTAAAACCTTAACAGCACCATCTCCAGCTGCACCTTCAACGGTCATTAATTCTAAGCGTTGTTTTATCTCGTCGATTTTCTTTTTCACATCGCCGAGCTTATTAATCATATCGAACATAATAATTTTAATTAGTAAACAAATATAATAAGGATTCCATCATTAGTTGCATCCAAAACATTGAAGTTACCACATTGGAATTTTAACGAAACAGGAGTAATTTTTTAGATCTTTAAGCTTTTTAAAAAAATTCCTCAAGCAAATAATGACTGGTTTCAATTTTCATACAGGAGGAACTATTAGGTAAGTATGGTCTAAATTTTCAGATAAATCAGTGAAAATATCCGATAAACGGGGGAAGGCTTGTGCTGAATGAACTTTTCATTACATTAGTGCCCTATTAATTTATAAACCCAATAACTTAAATATGAATACACCGTCCTCAAACTCAGGGCATCCACGCGGACTCTACCTACTCTTCTTTACCGAAATGTGGGAAAGGTTTAGTTATTATGGAATGCGAGCTATTTTCATTTTATATATGACCAAGGCTCTTTATTTTGATAAGGCCTTAGCATCAAATGTTTATGGAAGTTTCACTGGCTTAGTTTATCTAACCCCTTTACTAGGTGGTTATTTATGCGACAAGTTTTGGGGTAATAGAAGAAGTATATTAATTGGGGGAGTACTGATGGCAGTTGGTCAGTTTTTGCTTTATTTGAGTGGCAGTGCAGTAATTGAAGGTGCCCAAAGTGCCTCCGCTGTAACCTTTATGTGGATGGGATTAACCTTACTTATCATAGGTAATGGTTTTTTTAAGCCTAATATTTCTACGATGGTTGGTCAACTATATCCTAAAAACGACTCTCGTATTGATGGAGCATTTACCATCTTTTATATGGGAATAAATATGGGAGCATTTTTCTCACCTTTAGTTTGTGGTGGATTTTCAGAATATAAATATGGTTTTCTTGCTGCTGCGATAGGAATGGTTGTAAGTATAATTTCATTTGAGCTATTAAAAAACAAGCATTTAAATGGTCCGGATGGTAAGCCTCTTGGTATGCCCGTTGCTAAGGTTGATATGAAAACATATCTTACTATTTTCGGGTCAATTGCACTTATCTTTTGTTTATTAAACTTTCAAAGTATTGTTTCTGGAATTTTTGGATCTGTGGCTGTAGCAAATCCTGATTCATTAGCACATACCATTGCGAATATTGATTTGGTAGCCTACCTTATTTATGCTTCATTAATTATAATGCCTTTGGTAATTCTAACGGATAAATCTTTATCAAAGGATGAAAGAGAACGAATCATAGTAATTTTCATTCTTGCCTTCTTTGTTATATTCTTTTGGGCATGTTTTGAGCAAGCTGGAGCATCTTTAACCTTGTTTGCTGATCAACAAGTGGATCGTGCAATTGATGTTCATATTAGTAGATTTGTAATTGGTGGTATATATGCACTTCTAGTTTACTTTTTAGCCAAAGCTTTTGGTTGGTTTTTCGAGATGTCGAAAAAAACAATTATGGGAGTTCAGGTTATAGGAATTGTTGCGATAGTAGCACTTACAGTTTTAGATAAAATAGCAGATATTCATTTAAGTGAATTTCCTTCTCCTTGGTTTCAATCTATTAATCCATTAGCGATAATTATTCTAGCTCCATTTTTCACAATGTTGTGGGGTAAACTAGCAAAAGTAAATATGGAACCTTCTTCTCCTTTAAAGATGGCTATTGGATTAGGATTAGTTGCTTTAGGTTATGTGATTATTGCGTATGCTGTTCATGGAATTGATCCTTCAGCAAAAATTGCGATGTTCTGGTTATTTGCACTCTATATCG
>JANPGA010000494.1:0-1509 GCA_031423735.1 Bacteroidota bacterium
AACAACATTCGTAATATTGCCATCATCGCCCACGTCGATCACGGAAAAACAACATTAGTAGACAAAATTCTTCATCAAACTGAACTATTCAGAGAAAATGAAAAAGCAGGAGCAGGTGAACTGATTCTTGACAACAACGACTTAGAACGTGAACGCGGTATTACTATCGTAGCAAAAAACGTTTCAGTTAATTACAAAGGAACTAAAATCAACATTATTGATACACCGGGTCACGCCGATTTTGGCGGTGAAGTTGAACGTGTAATGAATATGGCTGATGGTGTACTTTTACTTGTTGATGCTTTCGAAGGACCAATGCCTCAAACTCGTTTTGTACTTAGTAAAGCACTTGAGATGGGCAAGAAAGCCATATTGGTTATCAATAAAGTAGATAAAGAAAATTGTCGCCCAGACGAAGTTCTTGAAAAGGTTTTCGACTTATTCTTCCACTTAGATGCAACCGAAGAGCAATTAGGATTTCCAACTGTTTATGGTTCTTCTAAGCAAGGATGGATGTCGGATGATTGGAAGCATCCTGCTAAAGATATAACTGCGTTATTAGATAAAATCATCGAATATTTTCCTGAGCCACCTATTTATGAAGGAACTCCTCAATTGATGATTACGTCGTTAGATTTCTCAACTTATGTTGGTCGTATTGCCATTGGCCGTTTGAGCCGTGGTACTTTACGTGAAAACATGCCAGTAACTTTAATGAAGAGAGATGGCACTACGAAAAAGATGCGCATAAAAGAACTTTTGGTTTTTGAAGGTTTAGGCAGAAGAAAAGCTCCGGAAGTAACTTGTGGTGACATTTGTGCGGTTACAGGTATCGAAGATTTTGATATTGGTGATACTATCGCTGATGCTGAAAACCCAGAAGCACTCGTTCCAATAACTGTTGATGAGCCTACGATGTGTATGCTTTTCACCATTAATAATTCTCCTTTCTTCGGTAAAGAAGGACGCTTTGTAACATCGCGACATATTCGCGACCGCTTGTACAAGGAATTAGAAAAGAATTTGGCGATGCGTGTTGAAGAAACGCCTTCACCTGATGCATATCTTGTTTATGGTCGTGGTGTACTTCACTTATCGATTTTAGTAGAAACAATGCGTCGTGAAGGTTATGAATTACAAGTAGGGCAACCTCAAGTAATCACTAAAGAAGTTGACGGAGTTAAATTTGAGCCTATCGAGCATATGACAGTTGATAGTCCGGCCGAAGTTGCAGGTAAGGTGATTGAATTAGTAACCCAACGTAAAGGTGAATTAAAAGTAATGGAGCCTAAAGGTGATTTACAACATCTAGAGTTTGAAGTTCCATCACGTGGATTGATTGGTTTACGTAGCAGTATTTTAACAGCTACTGCAGGTCGTGCAACTATGGCACACCGTTTCAAAGTATTTGAATCATGGAAAGGCCCTATCCCAGGAAGAATTTCTGGAGTATTACTTGCGAAAGAATCAGGAACCTGCACACCCTACTCTATCGACAGAATGCAAGAC
>JANPGA010000495.1:0-8554 GCA_031423735.1 Bacteroidota bacterium
TTTTTGTTGGTTTAATATCAGAAACCCAAAGAGCCCAACCTGGAAAATCTGCCAAATATTTATTGATGTATGCTGTATCCTTTTCTTCCATTTTATTGGAACGGATAAGGGTTTTAAGAGTTACCATCTCCTCTTTTGATAATCTGCCAAAATAAGATCCTATCTTCTCTACATTTCTTCTTCCGTTATATTCTGCATAGCCAGATTTATAAATTGTTGCTTTGTATTCTGGACATCGCCCAAAACAAGCACCGCGCTCGATAGCAGCAAGAAGTGAGTCTTTAGTATAAACTTTTTCACTTGAAGCACCTGCTCTTTTATTTGTAGAGCAAGCAATCATAACAACTATACTAATAATTAAAAAACCTATGAATGATATTTTCATTTTTTTGATATTAAATCAAATGCCCTGTAAATCATCGATCACAGGGCATTTAAAATTATTATTTAGGAAGTTTATATCCTTTTTGTTTAGCCATTGTTTCGAGGCGCTGTTGAAATTTAGATTTCGACTGAGATGCTGGTCGTTTTTTGTTTTCTTGAATCTTTTTATGAATTGCATCTTCATCAACAAATGCTTTAAACAAATATTGTTGTCCAATACTAATTGTGTTTGCTAAGAAATAATAGTAACTTAAACCTGCAGAATATCCATTAAACACTCCTAAGAATATTACTGGCATTAAATACATCATCCATTTCATTTGCGGATTAGTAACAGTAGTTTGACTATTTACCCAAGTAATAAGCAAAGTTGAAATTGTCATTAATAAAGTGAATAAACTTACATGATTACCATAAAAAGGAATCGTAAAAGGTAAATCTAAAATTGAATCGTAGGTACTTAAATCGTGCGCCCATAAAAAGCTTTGTTGACGGAGTTCAATCGATTGAGGAAAAAACCGAAACATTGCAATAAGGATTGGGAATTGAAGAAGCATTGGTAAACATCCACCCAACGGACTTACGCCTGCTTTCTTATACAACCCCATCATCTCCTGTTGAAGTTTTAATGGTTCCTCTTTAAACTTGCCTTGAATCTCTTCGATTTCAGGTTTTAAAACTTTCATTTTAGCTTGTGACTGATATGCCTTAAAAGTTAGAGGCAATAACATTATTTTAATAACTAACGTCAGAATTAAAATGATGATACCGTAATTAATATTAAAACCGCTTAAGAAATTGAAAATGAAGATTACGATATATCTGTTTACCCAACCAAAAATTCCCCAACCTAATGGGATTTGTTTTTCGAGGTTAAATCCAACTTTTTCTAACGTTTTGTAATGATTTGGTCCAAGATAAAAATGCATTCCAAACGATTCATTTTGTTGATGAGCATAAGGAATGGTAAAACTGGCTTTCATTTGTTTTACAAAATCATCTCCTTCCTTCCCTCCTAATGTTTCTAAATGAGTGGGTTTATCAAAACTATTATCGGCGATAAGCACTTGAGTAAAGAAATGTTGTTTCATTGAAACCCACTTTACTTTAGTTTTCAGATCAATGTTTTCATCTTTTGTTTCACTAATAAAATCAACATCATCATCAATGTATTTATAATACACAGTTGAGTTCATTCGCTCCGATTTAATATCCATCTCTTGTTGATGAATTCGTTGAGCCCAATTTAACTCGAGGTATCCTGCATTTGCTGCTATTACTTGATTAACATTTACAAAATTAATTTTATAGCCTAATAGATAACCATCACCTTTAAGGCTGTAAACATATTCGATATATTTATCAGGACTTCCAGCATATAACCTTAAAGAAATAGAATTAGAATCCTTGCCTGCAACTACGAAACCTTTACTTTGAGGTTTGAAAAATAAATTTTCTGTTGAGATACTTCTATTTTGAGCGAAGAAATTTATACCAAAACGACTAGAATCACCATTAAATAAGACAACCGGTTTTTTCTCCCAAGTTTTATATTTTTTTAGTTCTGCTGATTTTACTCTGCCGCCTTTAGATGTTAAAGTAACTTTTAAAACATCGTTTTCGATAGTTATTAGCTCTTCGGTGCCAGCACCTGCATCTGCAAATGAACCAAGTTGATCATTTTGAATTGCCAATGCTGCTGAATCAGAAACAGTAGAATCTACTAAAGTGGATTTACCTTGAGAAGATGCAATGGGATTAACAGTTGCTATACTTTGAGCAGTTGCTAATTTTATTTTTTCTACAAGAGCGATACTGTCTTGTTTATGTTTCATAGCTGCCATCTCTTGAGGAGAAGGAGTATTCATAACACTAAAGCCTATTAAAATTAGACCTATTAATACTAATCCGATAACGGAATTACGATCCATACAATGAAATTTGGAGGCGCAAATATAGGAAGACTAACCACTCAAAATGCTGAAAATTTACAGCCTTGAATTATTAGTATTCATTTATTAATGCCAAATGATAAATGATTTATAATTAATCGGCTAATGAAGTACTTTTTACTTCTTGTTTAGCATCGTTATGTCCGTGAGAGCGATCTAAAGCTGCCTTAACGAACTTTACAAATAGAGGATGAGGATTCAATACTGTACTTTTATATTCAGGGTGAAATTGGACACCAACAAACCATGGATGATTTTTTAATTCTACTATTTCAACCAAGTTTGAATCAGGATTGATACCAGATGCGATCATTCCTTCGGATTCAAATTTTTGGAGGTATTCATTATTAAATTCATAGCGATGACGATGGCGTTCCATTATTTTTGATTTGCCATAAATTTGATAAGCACGGGTACCTTTAGTTACTGAGCAAGGATATTCACCTAATCGCATTGTTCCGCCTTTATTGGTAATCGCCTTTTGCTCTTCCATCATATTAATCACTGGATATTCTGTTTCAGGATTCATCTCAGTTGAGTGAGCATCTTTCATTCCCAAAACATTGCGAGCAAATTCTACAACGGCACATTGCATTCCTAAACAAATTCCTAAAAAAGGGATTTTCTTTTCTCTAGCAAATCTTATTGCATTAATCTTTCCTTCAATCCCACGTTCACCAAAGCCTGGAGCTACTAAAATTCCATGAAGATGTCCTAATTGTGATTTAACAGTATCCTGATCTAATCTTTCTGAATGAATCCATTCTAGTTTTACTTGGCATTCATTTGAAACACCAGCATGAATAAAAGCTTCATTGATAGATTTATAAGCATCTTTTAACTCAATATATTTACCAATTAAGCCAATTCGAACTTCATGAATAGGGTTCTTAAGTTTTCCTAAAAAATCCTTCCATGCTGCCATATCTGGATCATGTTTTAAAGGAAGTTTTAGTCGGTTTAAAACAACTTTATCTAATTGCTCCTTCAACATTAAAAGTGGAACCTCGTAAATAGTACTTGCATCAATCGATTCAATAACTGCATTTATATTTACATTACAGAACAACGCTATTTTTCGACGAATATCATTGCTTACAGGCTTTTCGGTACGACAAACAAGAATATCGGGTTGAACTCCGTATTCCAATAAGGCTTTTACCGAATGTTGAGTTGGTTTTGTTTTTAATTCACCGGTGGTACTCAAATAAGGAAGTAAGGTGAGGTGAATTACAGCTACATTGGTAGAGCCCATTTCCCAAATCATTTGACGAACAGCTTCAATATATGGTAACGATTCAATATCGCCAACAGTTCCCCCAATTTCAGTGATGATAATATCGAATTCCCCTGTGTCTCCAAGAAGTTGGATACGACGTTTAATTTCATCCGTAATATGAGGAATTACTTGAACTGTTTTTCCCAAATAAGCACCTTCACGTTCACGATTAATTACAGTTTGATAAATTTTTCCTGTAGTTACGTTATTGGCGATAGAGGTTGGAACATTTAAAAAACGTTCATAATGTCCTAGATCTAGATCGGTTTCTGTTCCATCATTGGTTACATAACATTCACCATGTTCATAAGGATTTAACGTTCCTGGATCAACATTAATGTAAGGATCTAACTTTTGAATAGTTACTCGATAACCTCTAGCTTGCAATAACTTAGCAAGAGAAGCAGAGATGATACCTTTTCCAAGGGAAGAAGTAACTCCGCCTGTGGTAAAAATATACCTAACTGAAGTTGCACTGGAAGACATGTAAGGCTTGGGTTTTGGCAAAATTACGGGAAATAGCTCTAATAGAAGGCATACAATTGAATATTGCTTAAAACTTTTATGCTTACTTACTGTTTTATTCAATAAAAGTCAATTGTTCAGCCTTTTTTAGGGATAATCATTATCAAAACGGACAAAACAATAACATTTTACAAAAAATATGAGCTTACATCGATTATCAACTAGTCAGAAATTACCAATTACTATTGAAAAAGCATGGGATTTCTTATCGTCACCTGCAAATCTAAAGCTAATAACACCTGAGCATATGGGCTTCATAATCAATTCTGGTTTTGTTAAAGGCGAGAAGATGTATGCTGGGATGGTTATAAATTATACCGTTAAGCCAATATTAGGATTACCAATATCGTGGGTAACTGAAATTACGCATGTAGAAAAGCCAAATTATTTTGTAGATGAGCAACGATTTGGTCCTTATTCGTTTTGGCATCATAAACATTTTTTGAAGGCAATACCTGGAGGAGTTGAAATGAATGACATTATTGATTACAAAGCCCCTTTTGGTCCAATTGGTGATTTAATGAATATCCTTTTGATAAAAAATCAATTGAAAAACATCTTTGATTATCGTACAAAAAAATTGATTGAACTTTTTGGAGAGTGGAAAGATTAAATTCAACATTTTTAATTCATATTACTCAACATAAAAGATATTAATTAATTGAAAATGACTTAGGCCAATTAGTACTTCTACTTTTGGCATAAATGCATGAAGAGTTTTTATATTATTTATGGAAAAACCGTTTGTTCCATTCCAATGAATTTAAATCAGCAACGGGTGAATTAATAGAAATCATAAATCCTGGTCAGCGAAATGATGATTCAGGACCTGATTTTTTTAATGCACGTGTAAAAGTTGATGGTTTTATATGGGCTGGTAATGTAGAAATTCATGTTAAATCAAGTGATTGGTTGAGACATGGGCACGGTTATGATAAAGCATTTGATACCGTAATTTTGCATGTTGTTTACGATGCAGACATTGCCATAAAAAGGTTTGATGGTAGTATCATACCAACTATAGAATTACGTGGGAAATACGATAACAATAAATGGCAACATTATCTTGATTTAATTCAAGGAACTTCTAACTGGATTCCATGTGAAAAAAATTTAAACGAAGTTCCAGAAATAATAAAACACCAATGGTTTGATCGCGTTTTAGTAGAGCGTTTAGAGGAGCGATCAAAATCGATAAATAAACTTTTTACTTTAACAAATAACAATTGGGAGGAAAGTTTTTACAGGCATCTATCAAAAAGTTTTGGGTTTAGGGTGAACACACTTCCTTTTGAAATTCTTACTTCCATAATTCCGCTTCCACTTATTGGAAAACATAAAAATCAATTAGAGCAAATAGAAGCAATGCTTTTTGGATGTGCTGGATTTTTAGAAAAAAACAATCAAGATTATTATACCAAAGCACTAACAAAAGAATATAACTTTTTAAAAGTTAAGTTTGGTTTAGATGCAATGTCTGTTCATTTATGGAAGTTTGGAAGACTTAGACCAGGAAATTTTCCAACAATTAGAATTGCTCAGTTAGCCTCCCTTCTTTATGAAAACGAACAACTTTTTGATAAAGTGATACATGCAAATAGTTTTAAGGATTTAATTGAACTATTAAACATCAAGGCTTCTTCCTATTGGAACAGGCATTATAGTTTTGAAGCAAAAAGTGAATTCTCAGAAAAAAATCTAGGTAGAAGTTCAATCGAAAGTCTTATTATTAATACCATTGCACCCTTTACATTCTTTTATGGACAGTACCATCAACAAGATCATTTAATACAAAAATCATTGAGTTGGTTAGAAAAATGCAAACCAGAAAACAACTTAATCATTAGAGGTTGGGAGCAAACAGGTATTAAAATTAAAGATGCTGCAAATTCACAAGCGTTAATACATCAAAAAAAAATGTATTGTGATTTTAAAAAATGTGTAAATTGCGGCATCGGAAACTATCTATTACAACAAACATGAACAAATTAGTGGAAATTATTAAAGCTTGGTTTGAACGTCAGGCATTTGGTGTTTGTGAATTTTGGGGCGACCGTCTTAAAATTCGATCTTCTACTATTCGATTATTTTTTATTTATACCTCCTTTTTAACTGTTGGCTCGCCCATTATAATCTATATGATAATGGCCTTTTGGAAAAAAATGCGCAATATGATTTCTGATCAAAAGCGAGGAAGTGTATGGGACTTATAATGAGTTGGTTTTTAGTTGAAATTAAAATACAATATTACAAATCGCTAAATATTAAGTCTTTAACGCCTTGTTTTATTATTAAGAGTTGGGGTTAATTTTATTTATTATTAGGAAATGATGATTTTTCGGATTCATTGAATATTTTAGCAGAGTGCTGAATAAACATACCCAGTTTCTCCGTAAGCTTTATATTGCAATTTTATTAATTGTTTCAACATTAATATTTGCTATTGCAGGCTTTATGTTAATTGAGGGTTATAACTTCAATGAAGCTGTTTACACCTCCGTAATTATTCTTTCAACAGTTGGCTTAGGAGTTATTCATCCTCTCAGTGTATTTGGACGATGGTTTGTAATTGTCTTAATCATAATTAGTGTTATTATATTCGCTTATGCTATATCTGTTGTAACAGGTTATGTGATGGAAGGCGAATTACAGATTTATTTAAAATACCGCAAAGTGAGAAATAAAATCGAAAAACTAAACGATCACGTCATCGTATGTGGATACGGTAGAAATGGGAAACAAGCTTGCGAACAATTACGCACACACCATCAGTCCTATGTTACCATCGAAAGCAATGACCGTATTATAGAAGAATTGAATCTAGATGGAACATTATTTATTGATGGCGATGCAACAAAAGATGAAGTTTTATTAGAAGCTGGAATCTTAAAGGCACGTGCATTAATCACTACACTACCTAATGATGCAGCTAACGTATTTGTAGTACTAACGGCTAGAGAGTTAAATCCAAAACTAAAAATAATAAGTAGGGCTTCTGAAGATACTTCTGAAGGGAAATTAAAACGTGCAGGAGCCAACAATGTTATTATGCCAGATAAAATTGGAGGTACACATATGGCGTCTCTTGTTACACGTCCTGATGTTTTGGAATTTTTAGATTACATTACAGGCAGGATAAATATTCGTCTTGAAGAGATATTGTATAATAATTTAAGTGAGCGATTGAAAGGTAAAACAATTCGAGAATTGGAAATTCGTAATAAAACTGGTGCGAACATTATTGGCTTTAAAACAGGTGATGGTGAATACACTATCAATCCTGATCCCGACACTGTTATGCAACCGGATGCTAAATTATTCGTACTAGGAACACAAGATCAAGTGAGTAAACTTTTAGAAATCTTATCGTCGTAAAATATAATTTTAAAATTCAACACAGGTAAAATTCCACTTATGAAAATACTTGTAACAGGTTCAAACGGGTTGCTAGGACAAAAACTAGTATATGCTTTACGTGAACATAAAGATGTTGAATTAATTGCAACTGCACGTGGTGAAAATAGAATTCATGAAAAGTCGGGATATCTTTTTGAATCGTTAGATTTAACCGACGAACCACACGTTCGTGAGGTAATTATAAATCATAAGCCAGATTGTATTATACACACTGCTGCAATGACTAACGTTGATGCTTGTGAGCTTGACCCTCCAACTTGTATAAAAAATAATGTTGAAGTAGTTTCGTATTTACTTGAAGCATGTAAACCTATAGGAAGTCATTTTATCCATCTTTCTACTGATTTTGTTTTTGATGGTGAAGATGGGCCCTATAAAGAAACTGATGAACCAAATCCACAGAGTGTATATGCACAATCTAAATTAGATTCTGAAAAAATTGTTGCAGCAAGTGGGTTACCTTGGACAGTATTGCGCACTATCATTATTTACGGAGTTACTGATGATACTCAACGATCAAATGTTGTATTATGGACAAAAAACTCATTAGAACAAGGGAAAACAATTACAGTAATTACAGATCAATTTCGTGGACCTACACTTGCAGAAGATTTAGCTGATGCTTGTATTCAAGCAGCATTAAGGAAAGCGCAAGGAATTTATCACATATCCGGTAGAGAAGTAATGCCCATCATCGATATTGCCTACGAAGTTGCTGATTATTTTAAACTAGATAAATCTTTTATCCAACCAACAACTACAGCCGTATTAAACCAACCTGCAAAGCGTCCTTTAAAAACTGGCTTTATCATTGACAAAGCTGTTCGCGATTTAAATTATAATCCACATAGTTTACGAGAAGGGATTATGATTTTAGAAGAACAGTTGAAGAGGAAAAATTAAGAATTAAGAATTAAGAATCACTGTTGTCCGACAAAACCCCATAGGGTGTTTTCTTGACTAGCAATCAATAGATTGTTAGTCAGTTACGTTTAGC
>JANPGA010000496.1:0-2666 GCA_031423735.1 Bacteroidota bacterium
GCCATATCATATCTAAAAATCTGAGAGAATTCATTTCCGCCATTGTCTTTGTAGTATAAAAAATAATCGCCTTTAATTGGTTCAAAAGTTCCTGAACTTATTGGCTCATCAAAAAAAGTAATTTGTTTACGATCACCCCCAGGCATTTTTACATAATGAAGTTGCGAACTATTTGCAAAACGTGTTGAAATCAGCATTTCTTTTCTTAAAGGATGCCATGCAACTAATGAAGCCCCACGAGATTCTGTATAACTCTTTACTTCACTTACAATGCTCGATGATATTTCAGGGATGCCATCAGTAACTAAATTTTCAGCAACTTTAATTGGTGTTTGTTGTGCTGATATAGCTGTTGCACAAATAAGCATTGTGATGGTACTGATTAACTTATTCATAATTTTATTTTTTAAATGTTAAAGATTATTTGTTTCCTAAATTTAGCATCACCCCTTGTCCGCTTCCAAGCATATAAGTTGGCAAAACGCCATTCCATTTATTGATCCATTCGAGTTCAATAATTTTTGGATTCTGTGCAATCGATGTTCCTTTAATTTGTAACGATCTTGCTTCTCCTTCTGATTGTTGTATTGCTATATCTTTGTTGATTGAAGCTTGTTTTAATTCTTCTTCTTTCTGTCTAGTAACTTCAACTAAACGAAGTACTTCCTGTTCTGCTAATTTTTTCGCATTAATTGCTGTTTCATATTCTGGATTATAAAACACTTCACGCATATCAACTTGTTCAATAATTAATTTATAACCTTTAACTTCATCTCGCATTTTAGCAATAATATGATCTTGTATTTCTTGTCGTTTAGTTGAGTAAGCCTCAATAGGTGAGTAGTTACTTACTGTTAAGGCCATAGCTGATTTTAATTTCGGACGAATTACATTTTCTTCAAGCCATAAATATCTTCCTGATGTACCACCATCATTTTCGGTGATATTTGCATAAATCCAACTTGCTTCTGTTGCTACAATTCTCCATGATACCGAAACATCAAATCCCATTTTAATTCCATCCTTAGTCGGAGCCCAAATAGCATCAGCATTTGGTTTTGCACCTTCTGTTGACGATTGAGCGCAAGTATATACCCACACTGTTTTATCCATTATGTAAACACTGTTCCAAGGCATTACTATGTGCCAACCCGTGTGAAGTTCTGTGTCATCAACTCCTCTCGGTGTTACCACAACTCCTGCATCTTGAGCTCCAATCTTAACTATGATTAAGGTAATAAAAAAGCCGAGCGCACCTCCCAGAATCGCCATTTTATGATATGGTAATACTAATTTCCGCTTAATCGTTTTAATAACTATTCCATCTTCGTCCTTTTCATCTTTCGAATGTTCAATCAGCGACAGTACATAGCCAATTATTCCATATAGTAAAATTAAAAATGAGAAAATTTTAATTAATGACATATCCTTGGTATTTTAATTTTGCAATGAAGATATAACATTTATAAATATCTCATAAAAACTTACCATTTATTCTCTTATTTATAGCGGATTACTAAATATTCATAGCAATAGTTTAGGTATTGTATTCCTGAATATGGAGGATATAAAAAAACTCCAATGTATTTGCTACATTGGAGTCTTTCTTAAATATTAATGAATCTTATTTTTTCTTAACATCTTTTTTGGTTACCATTTTTAACATGGCGACTTCGTTTTCTGTTAACATTCTCCATCTACCACGACCTAAATCTTTTTTAGTAAGTCCTGCAAATACTACACGATCAAGTTTTCGAACATCGTAACCTAAGTGTTCAAACATACGACGAACCACACGATTTTGTCCAGAGTGAATTTCTAATCCTACTTGTTTTTTATCACTACCATCACCATCATAAGCAATGTCATCAACTTGAATAAAACCAATCTCATCGATCTCTACACCTTCCACTAATTTTTTCATGTCCGACACTTTTAAACCTTTGTCTAACTCGGCATGATAAATTTTACGAATGTGTGAACTTGGATGTGTTAATGTTTTTGCAAGATCACCATCATTAGTAAAAAGTAATAATCCTGTGGTGTTGCGATCTAATCTTCCTACAGGATAAATTCGCTCCTTGCACGCATTGGCAACAAGTTCCATTACGGTATGACGTTGTTCAGGATCATCCATTGTGGTGATATAATCCTTCGGCTTATTCAATAACAAATATACATTACGTTCATTACGAATTCGCTCTCCGTTATACCGAATATCATCAGTAGGATTTACTTTCGCACCTAGCTCAGTTACTACGATTCCATTCACTGAAAATAATCCTGCTTCAATCATTACATCCGCTTCTCTTCGTGAACAAATCCCTGCCATCGATACAAAACGATTTAAGCGAATAGGTCCTCCATCTGAAGATGGCTCCCCAAAATAATCCGGTGTTTTTCGTCCTGATTTCTTAGCTGATTTATCGTATGCTCTTTTTGGTCTATCTTCTGATTTGTCAAATGATCGTGTTGGTTTATCATCATCAAATTCATTAAAATCATCTGTTGTTTTTTTATCAAATGATCTGGATGGTTTCTCATCTCTATCAAATGATTTCTTCGGACGATCATCATTTGCTGCTCCTCTGCTTGGTCGCGCATCTCTGTCGCCCGTTGGTCGTGAAGGGCGCTCGTCTCTACCAAAAGATTTTTTTGGTCTTTCT
>JANPGA010000497.1:0-2275 GCA_031423735.1 Bacteroidota bacterium
ACACTCGTGCAAAATTATTAATAATGACAAACTCAAAATGAACTGCCCTAACATGGCTAAACTCATAGAAAAGAATGATTAGTGATTATGTGAATTTTAATTTTTGAAAAAAACGTCCGAAAACGCCGCAAAGGTAACAAAATAAAGATGAGACAGTTTTCTAAAAGCAATGAATTAATATAGTATGTAGTTTAAAACCAAGTGGTCATTGATCTGGTTAATATTTTAACGGAAGGTAAAAGATACCTATATAATGATTTACTTTATCTATTATGATTTGATAATTACATATGATAAACAAAAATTCTAACCAATTACTTTTTGAAACTGCAATGAAATTTTTAAGCAAGATGATGGCTATCTCTGAATCATAAAGTTAATTTACTCGAATTATATTATTTTGTAATGAAATTGTAAAATTATTACGCCATCTTCTTTATTGAATAATTTATGGATGTTTAAATTTTTGATAAAATAAAATTGCTGGTAATATAAATGACATCCTTTCGTGATACTTCTGTGATATCATAAATCGACGTTTGCAGCAAAATAATTTACATTAACTAAAAAAACATTATGAAAAAGGTACATGTTGTAATAGCAAGTTTCGTACTTGCAGTGTTTGCAATACAAGGTTGCAAGAAAGACAGTGTTGAAGATGTCGCAAACCCATTAAGTTCTGGAACATCTATCAGTGATAGGATTTCTGAAAGTGGACAAAATCCTGATGAAACAGTATTTGAAAAAAGCACATCAGCTAATCGTTACGGTATTGGAGGGTATGTTTACACAGAAAGTAACGACCTAATACAAAACAGCATATTGGTTATAAGCAAAGCTCAGGCGGACATTTATTGCTTCAATCAACAATCTCAACAGGAGGAACTGGATTAGGTAGCGGGTTGGGTTCTCAAGGAGCAGTTGTTATAGATGAAAAGCATGACTGGCTCTATGCTGTAAATGCTGGAGATAACTCAGTTTCATCATTCAAAATAAATAATAACGGAGACCTTACCTTTGCTCATAAAGCATCATCAGGAGGCATCAAGCCAGTAAGTATTACAGTTCATGGAAATTTATTGTATGTTGTAAATGCAGGAAGCGATAATATTAAAGGAATGATAATTGGCTCGGGTGGCAGTTTAACAGACATTGCTGGCTCGATCCAGTCGCTAAGTGTTACAGGTGCAGGAGCAGCGCAAATTTCTTTTTCACCAAACGGAAACTTTTTATATGTAACTGAAAAGGCAACTAATTCAATTAGCAAATTTTCTGTAACTGGAAATGGAGTAGCAAGCGTTGGAACTTCTATTACTTCTGTTGGGCAAACACCATTTGGATTTGAATTTGCACGTAACAATTTTATGATAGTTTCGAATGCTGCAGGTGGTTCAGCAGGCTTGAGTTCTGCTACCTCTTATTCTGGGGTTAATTCTGGAAACCTTAGTTCGGTAAATGGTATGGTAGGCAATAATCAGGCTGCTGCATGTTGGATTGCTACAACAAATTATGGTCGATTTGCTTTTGCAACCAATACTGCCAGCGATAATATTTCTTCATATTATGTTGGATCAAATGGCGCATTATATTTAATTGAAGCCGCTATTGCAAGTGGTGATGGGCCTATCGATATGGTAGTAGCAGGAAATAATTTTAATGCATATGTTCTTTGCGGAGCCGACCACACTATCCAGGAATATAATCGCACATTACTTGGGGGATTAACTTTAATAGGTAATGTAAGTGGATTGCCTACTAAATCTGTAGGTTTAGCAACTTGGTAATTGTCACCCAAATAAATTAAAGACTAAATTAACCTATTAAAAGAAGTACATTATGTTAATAAAAGGGCAGTGCATTTATTTGCTCTGCCCTTTTTTAAAAGTACATCATATGTAATTTGTATATTTGGTAAATGGTTTAATAATAAAAGAAAATGAAAAATATTTTAATGATTGAAGATGATGCTTCTATTGTTGATTTGGCAGAAATTCATTTAAAAGATATTCATTGTCAAATAACAAAAGCATATAACGGAAACGAAGGTTTAATTTTTGCTAAAAATAACAAGTACGATTTGATTATTCTTGATGTCATGCTTCCTGATATTGATGGAATTGAAATATGTAAAAAATTAAGAGCAGATAAAAATTTCACTCCTGTGATGATGCTTACGGCGCGGTCGGAAGAAATAGACAAAATTATCGGGTTAGAAACGGGTGCGGATGATTACCTTACAAAGCCTTTCAGCATCCGTGAATTTATTGCACGCGTA
>JANPGA010000498.1:0-3382 GCA_031423735.1 Bacteroidota bacterium
TTAGACTTCGCCTGTGATAAAAGCGTGTTGTAACTCTTCTTTTGGAAGCTCATTTTAATTTGTATTTATTGTGAGCGACCTTCTACGAAATATTTTTGTATTTTGCACAAGCAAAATCACTACCGAAGGTTTTGTTCAACAACCCATTACACGCAACGGGGCGCGAAATTTTAGTTATATTTCAAGTTCGGTGCGCCCCGCTGCGCAAATCTGCAAACCATTCGGGGCAATATTAATATTTAGAGCTTCGTTTTTAAAAATTATGAGAAGATACTTTTTCCTATTTCTGATTTTATTAGCACTTCAAAGCTCATTTGGACAATCATTAAGGAACATTACTATTAACCTAGGACCAAATTTTATTTTTCCAAAAGAAACTAACAAAATAGGAAAGGGATTATTCACTGAGTTAAATACTACTGTTAAATTAACTAAACGTTCTTCATTGATATATGGAATTGGACTTTCAAAAAACTTCTGGAAGACAAGTTATGATATCGATACATCTTTTCAATATATCGCATCAACAAATGGGTGTAATTGCAAATTCTATGATAAATCACATAGTACTTTTATACTATCCTTTCCATTTCTTTATCGTTTTACTTTTTTGCAAAATCGTTTATTATCATTAAGCCTATTAGCTGGACTGGAAAGTACTTACTCAATAAAACATACAGTTCAATATAGTAGATACATTCGAAAGAGCAACGGAACACTAAATTTAGGACCATTTTATTCAGAAGAATCCATAACAGAAAAAGACAACAGTATATTGTCTAATCTCTTTCAAAGAAAAGCCGGAATAGAAACACGAATAAAATTAAGAAAGCATATTCACTTATCCTCGGAATTTTCATTCTTATTTGCTAAACAAGTGAGAATTCTTCGTATGGGACTTGGCTTTCACTTAACAGAATAATACTGCCCTTTAAAGCACATTTATACCGGCAGGAACTGTTGTACTTTCTAAAAAATTTTGTGAGTTAGCAAACTTTAGTACTTCTATCAACCATAAGTGGGATAACTTCCTGTTGGTACTTAATTTTTTTCAGTTTACTGTCCAACAAAAGTTTGGTAAAAAAAGTTGACCTGATTGAGAGTAATAGGATAAAAGTAATTGTAAATGACTAGCGAGGAAATGTGAAAACAGATTTTAATTTACAGGGGGATTCTACGAATCCCACCCCGTAGCAAATTTCGTGAAAAAAATTGACTTTGTCGGGAACAAACGAATATAAGTACTTGTAATTAGATAAAGGCTAAAATCCATTTGAATTACCCTCTTCTAAGGAAAATCAATTCGTCAAATAATCACCCTTTCAGGAAAATTCGTAATTCGTAATTTTTAATTCATTTACGAATCCCACCCCAAATCAAATTTACAAAAAAAAATTGAGTTAGTCGGGAGCAAACGAATATAAGTATTTGTAATTTACTATAGACTAAAATTCATTAGAATTACCCTCCTTTAAGGAATATCCATAAGCTTACAATGCCCCCTGTCGTTATAATTCCTGATTTTTAATTTTTTATTAATTCCAAAAAATTGCCTTAAAAGAAACTCCATTATGTAGTGTTAAGTTCTAGTAACCCTTTTATAGTTATTAATGCAAATCATTGAGATATTAATTAATTTATAGTGTCATTAAACAACTAATTGCAATTATATTTGCAACCAATGAAAGGACTAGTTTTAAAATCTACAGGAAGCCGATTTGAAGTTTTATCAGAAAATGGTGATGTTGTTTCGTGCAGAATCCGTGGTCAAATGCGGTTACATGGAATTGAAAGTACAAGCCCAGTAGCTGTTGGCGACAATGTAATTATTGCACTTCAAGAGGATCAAACTGGGATGATTAATGAAATTGCAGATCGAAAAAATTATATCATCCGTAAGTCAGTAAACCTTTCAAAACAAACACAAATTCTTGCTGCAAATATTGATCGTGCTTGGTTAGTGGTAACACCAATTCTTCCAAAAACTTCAACAGGATTTATTGATCGATTTATTGCTGCGGCCGAATCATTTCATATTCCTGTTTCTCTCATCTTCAATAAATCTGACTTGTTTGCTGATGATTTAGAAGAAGTTCAAACTGATTATATCGCTATTTATGAACCACTAGGTTATCATTGCATTAAAGTTTCTGCAATTACTGGAGATGGTATTGAAAATCTTCGTTCACTTTTAGTTGATAAAATTAATTTAGTTGCAGGTCATTCAGGCGTTGGAAAATCGAGCTTAATAAATGCACTTGACCCCTCTTTAAATTTAAGAACTGGTGATATCTCACGTCAACATCAAAAAGGAAAACATACTACCACTTTTGCAGAAATGCACCCTCTAACTCAAGGCGGATTTATTATAGACACTCCTGGAATAAGAGAGTTTGTAAATATCGATTTCAAGCCTGCAGAAATTAGTCATTATTTTGTGGAGATGAGGGATCTTTTACAACAATGTCAATTCAATAATTGTATCCATGAAAATGAAAAACAATGTGCAATTAAAGATGCTGTTGAGAATGGAACGATTCATCCAATGAGATATTATAATTATTTAAGTATGTTACATAACGAAGATATTTTTAAATAATAAATTTATAAATTGTGAGAATTGTAATTCAACGTGTAACTGAAGCATCTGTTTTAATCGATGGAAATGAAAATCGTTCTATTGGAAAAGGTTTGATGATTTTAATTGGAATTGAACCTGCTGATTCAACAGACGATATTGAATGGCTTTGCGGAAAAATCACTAAGCTTCGCATCTTTAATGATGCTGATGATGTAATGAATTTATCTATTCAAGATGTTGAAGGAGATATTTTATTGATAAGTCAATTCACTTTACATGCCTCTACAAAAAAAGGTAATCGCCCATCTTATATTTCAGCCGCCAGACCAGAACAAGCGATCCCAATGTATGAGCAATTTATTGCCACTCTTGAAAAGGAATTAAACAAGAAAATTGTTACCGGTAAATTTGGCGCCGATATGAAAGTGAGTATTGTAAATGATGGACCTGTAACCATTATTATTGATTCGAAAGGGAAAGAATAAATTATCTTTAAGCTATCTGATTAATATTTCAAAACGTCTAAGCTTTTACATGGTTAAATGTACTAAAATCACACCCGGTCTTATAAATGTGTAGAATAATTACACGGTTTTTCCCCTTTATTAAAATTTAATTGCATGGCATACTTATTTTCTGGTTGGATTAACTATAACCAAATATTCCATGAAAAAACACATTACGCTATCACTATTCTATTTACTAATTGCCACATTTCAAACAAATGCACAAGGATATCTTGGTGTTGCAAATAGCAATTATTCCGCTACCGACGGGCTATTTTTAAATCCATCAAGTATA
>JANPGA010000499.1:0-4361 GCA_031423735.1 Bacteroidota bacterium
TATTAATCATAATTTGAGCATAAATAAAAATTGGTTTTAATAAATTTAGGGAGGGATATTTTGGGATGTGAAGCAATTAAAAGTAAAAGGCGTTTTTTATTTTAGTCCGGGGGTTTTCACAGCATGCACCACAGATAGCGGGTAACTTCCGTGAAACCCCGACCTTGAATACACTTCGCATTAATATCTTTTCTCTGTCAATCCTTATAATTTTAAAAATCTACATAATTCTTTTAATGAAATTGAAACCAAGAAAAGCGGGTTAAAAAGTATGCACCAGTTTAATTTAATTGCATGGCATAAAATAAAATAAGGGAAGAGTGATTCCCAACTATTGGTAGTTCTTTTCTGCGTCAGGGTTTCACGGGAGCTATTTTATAACTGGTAAAGAATACTGTGAAAACAGCGCCGGGACAAAAAATTTGCTACTGTATTACTGTGTGGCAGGGTTTTATGGAAGTTTAATTTTAGTATTTGAAAATATAGATTAACCAACTACAAATACTTATATTCGTTTTCAAACATTTACACCTAGAAGACTTGCGTAAATACAAGAGTTGGTGGCAAGTTTATCGGACACCCTACACTAAACAAAATGGAAATTTGGAATTACATAGAAATTTTAAGTAACAAAAAACAGAGTTGGCTTTTCCCTAAAGACAACCTTGAAGAAAGGCTTATTGCCTTGACTAAAATTTTAGAAAATGGATACCCAACAACAATCCATAGTTTAATTCCATATTTAAAGGACAAAAACAAAGAAATTCAAAACGCAACTTGTAACACAATTATCGGACTGTTTGCAAAAATTGAAACAAAAAAAGGATATTACGACACACTCAAACATTGCGACATTTCAAAATCTGATATTGACCTTTACGAAAATACATTTACTCAAGAGCAGTTTGTACAACTTTTATCAATTGCATCTTTAAATAGCAGTGGTTACATTAGAGAGAAAGCAGTTAAAAAACTATCTGTTTGCAATAACGAAAAAGCTATTCAATTTATCATCTATCGTTTAGCTGATTGGGTACAAGTAGTTAGACAGTCTGCATTGCAAGGAATTGAGAATTTTAAAAAGCCACAGTTTATTAATGCATTTGTTGACAATCTTTCAATTTTTGAATGGCTACAAAAAGTAGAACGAACAGATTTAAGTTCTGTTTACAATGGAATTATTAATTTCATTTTGACACAACACAAAGAATATGTTTTCAAGAACTTCTCTTCATTTTCAGACAAAACCCGTTTACTTTTAGCCAAACATATTTCAAGCTCTGCAAACATAATTGCAAGTGACATAACCCTTTTACTAAATGACAAGCATTTTTTAATTCGTAATTTTGCTCTTCAACATTTTGACAAATTATCACAAGAAGAAATCAATAATCTTTTAACAGATAAATCTGCAAGAGTTAGAATTCAAGTGCTTTACAAACTTAAAAGCCAAAGTAATTTTGCTCAATTAATTCATTCCTTTTTAACAGACAAATCTGCATCAGTTAGAGAGTTTGCAAGGTTTTCTTTAAAAAATGAGATTTCCGATTTTGCAACAATTTACAATGACAACCTTAAAGAAAATAAAGAAATATTTGCTTCTCTTTGTGGACTTGCAGAAACCAATGGCAAACAATTTTCTGAAAATGTAGAACCCTTTTTGCAAGACAAAAAAATCAAAATAAAGAAAACAGCATTCTTAGCCTTGACAAAACTTAATGAGCAAAAAGCTTACGATTTTGCAATTACAAAGTTGGACAGTGAGTTTATCGGTATCAGAAATGTTGCTATTGAATTTTTGCAAAAAAGACTGAATGCTGAAGTATTAGAAAAGGCAAGGGACATTTATAAAAATGGAAAGTTTGACCTTAAAAAAGCAATGTTGAAAATGTTCAACAATATTGGAGGTTGGACAACTCTTGCAGACATTATGATTGGAACAATTGACGAAAACGAAAATATTAGAAATTTAAGTTTTAGCTTTTTACAAATGTGGAAAGCAAAAGCGGTAAGACTTTTTACTCAACCCAAAGCAGACGAACTTGAAAGGGCAAAGAAAATTTTTAGCTTTGCTTTTGAAATGCACGAAGACAAAAAATATTTCAAGGACAATCCATTGACAGGACTTGACTTCTATTTGAGATGACGAGAAGAAAACCTGCCACCAACATAGTGTTTAGCAAAATTGGGGCTGGACAATTTTAGCTTCAACATTTTATATTGTCTCGTCCTGAAATAGGTTGACTACAAATCAACTTAAAAATGGATATCAAACAACAAGCAATTACCGAGTATTTAACCGAAGGCACAGGCTACAGGAAGTTAGCTGCCAAGTATGGTGTTAGCCGAACCACGATCAACAAATGGGTGATGATTCACCAGGGTATTCATAATATTGCCCCCACCGAAAAGCAGCAAAAATATTACCTTTCCGGAATGAATAGTAAGCCTGAAAATATTGCCGCTGATGCCTTTAAAAGTAAGCAGGCAATGGAGCAAAAGATTGCCCTGCTGGAGAAGCAACTGGCATGGGAAAAACTAAGGGCTGATGCACTCGACATCATGATCAATATTGCTGAGAAACAATTGGATATTGATATCAGAAAAAAGTCTGGCTCCCAACAGTCTCAGAAGTAAAAAAGGTAAATACACATTGCAGTGTAAAAAGTATTTGCCGGTTGTTGGGCTATACGCCACAGGCGTATCACAAAAAGACAAAACATCATTTAATAAAGCAGGTAAACGAAGACCTTATTGTGCAACAGGTATACCTGCTTCGTAAAGAGCAACCCAGGTGTGGTACACGCAAACTTTTATTGATGTTACAACCATTTTTAACCGATTATAATATTACCATTGGCAGGGATCATTTTTTTGCATTGCTGGCAAAATATAAACTGCTGGTACGTAAAACAAAACGCAGTGTACACACTACCAACAGCAAGCATCACTTTCGCCGGTATGCCAACCTGGCAAAGGATTTTACGCCGTTAAAAGCGCACGAACTGTGGGTAAGTGATATTACCTACATACCACTTAAAGACAGGTTTGCCTACCTGTTTTTAATTACGGATGCCTACAGCAGAAAGATAGTAGGTTTTCATGTAAGTGATGATATGAAAGTATCGAGTGCAGTGATTGCTTTAAAGAAGGCACTGGATCAAAAACCGGAGGCTACAATTGTTATCCATCACAGCGACCGGGGCATTCAATATTGCAGCCATGAGTATGTGGCTTTATTAAACCAGCACCATGCTTTAATCAGCATGACGCAGAGCGGTGATCCGCTGGAGAATGCCATTGCAGAACGGGTAAATGGGATATTAAAAACAGAGCTGATCAGCAGTAGTTATGAGGATATAGATAAGGCTTCAATCAGCATTGCAAGGGCAGTAATTGTTTACAATTTTAAACGCCGGCACAGCAGTTTAAATTATCAAATACCCAATGATGTTCATCAGCAAAAAGGGCCTCAGATAAAGCGCTGGAAAAACTATTATTATTCACCTAAAAAAGTGGAGGTGCCAATGCCAGTTCCCTGAGCCGCCGCCGCACAAAAAATATTTCCTTTAGCTGTGGTGGCTACGAAAATATTTTTGGCCGCCGCACAGGGAAGAAACTTTCGAGTCAACCTTATTCAGGATGAATTATCTTAGTCAACCAAATGCAGGATTTTTATTAATAACGAGTCAACTTTTTTCAGGACGGGTCAAGCAACATGGCAGCAGTTGTTCGGGCAGGACGTTTTTCAATTTAGCTTTTTGTCGTTATCTTCAACTTTAGTTTTTCAATTGGGCTTCAGTTCCGGGCGGACGTTTTTCAAATCCCCCAACAACGCCAAGCCCTGCCCGTTGGTGGCAAGGCTACTACCCTTCGAGTGCAGCAACCTTTTCTTTTAACTTGTTGTATTCGGACACATAAATATCTTTTGAATTTTCATAGGTGTTCAAAAGGTATTCATACGTTACCCACTTTATTAAATCTTCTTCTGACATATTTGACCCATCGTTACTTTCATCGGAGCAAGGGTATTTTGCATCGAAATACTGTTTGTAAACTTCAAGCGTTGGAATTAGTCCTTGTGCTTCCAACTCAATAATAATTTTACTCATAATTAATAATTTTGTCAGGCTTGTGGAATCGAACCACGATAACAAGTATTCTGTTAATCTTTATGCCTAAAAAGGCTTAGAAAGTGTACACCTTGCCGTCCTACCATTAGACGAGAACCTGTTTAATTTGACCGCCCAGCCACCAACAACGGCATTTGCTAAATTGGGGCTTGACGCAACCGCAATCGGCTTTTAGTTCATTGTTGAGCAGTTGTGCAATAAGCTACCAAGCGACAGTAATTCTATTTC
>JANPGA010000500.1:0-4580 GCA_031423735.1 Bacteroidota bacterium
GTAGCTGTTAGTTTATCTCTGTGAAAATGCACACAGCCTGCACCGCCTGCACCTGAGCGACAGCAAATTTTTACGTAATCAACGAAGTTGGATCCTGACACACTGCAAAGTTATACCAATTGCCTATATGTTTTAGTTCAAAGATGCGATGTAATTTTTTATCAAGACGATTTGAAAAAATCGTTGCATAGCCTTTGCCTACGGAACGATTTTTTTAAGAAGTATTGATGAAAAAGGACAAGTAGATTGGGCTAAAAACTATAGGCTATTGGTATTAGTCGCTTAAACGTGTTTTTTGCTATTAGCTTTCAATCTCTTTACATAAACAAGCGAAAATCTCATCAATTGTTCCTATTCCAGGTATTGAACGGTACTTATTCTGCTCGGAATAATGAGAAATGAGTGGTGCAGTTTTATTATTGTATTCTTCAATACGCTTACGGATGATGGTTTCATTAGAATCATCACTCCGGCCCGAATCTTTACCACGATTTAAAATTCGTTTAGTAAGTTCTTCGTTATCAACCTCTAAGGCAAGCATAAAATGGATATCGGTTCCTACTTCGGTTAATAAATCATCAAGGGCAACCGCTTGAGCTTTAGTACGAGGGAAGCCATCAAAAATAAATCCTTTAGCCTCTTTATTGCTTTCTAACCGACTACGAATCATACCTATAACAACATTATCAGGAACCAAAAGACCTTGGTCCATTAGTTTTTTTGCTTCTAAACCTAAAGCAGTTCCGTTTGCAATTTCACTACGCAGCAAATCGCCAGTGCTTAAATGAATAAGCTGATATTTTTCAATAAGATTTAATGATTGGGTTCCTTTTCCAGCGCCTGGAGGTCCGAAGAGTACGAGATTGAGCATGTTTTGATTAACTTTTTAAAACATAAATATCAGCAAGGTTGCGGCCTAAGCCATCATAATCTAAACCATAACCTACCACAAAAGCAGGGTCGATTTCAAATCCAACATACTCGGGTTTAATATCTTGACGTAAAGCAGCAGGTTTAAATAAAATAGTTGCAAATCGAACACTAGCAGGGCTTTTCGATTTAATTTCATCAATAAGATATTTGGCAGTATCGCCAGTGTCGATGATATCTTCTACAAGAATCACATGTCGGCCGGTAAGATCTTCAGTAAGTCCCATAATATTTTTCAGAGTACCAGTACTTTCTGTGCCTTGATAAGATGAAACACGGATAAAAGCGATTTCGCAAGCGGTGTGTATGTGACGTAGTAAGTCGGCCATAAAGATGGCGGAACCATTGAGAACTGCGATTAAAAGAGGGCGTTTATCAAGGTAATCCTTGTTAATTTCCGCACCCATTTCTTTCACACGGACTTGAATTTTTTCGGCACTGATAAAAGGAACAAACGTTTTATCGTGGATTTTTACTTCGCTTTGCATAAGAGGTGACGAATTTAGGAAAAAGAGCGTTCGAAAAGATACAATTCAACAATTTGAAACCAAGATTCAAGAGAAATATAGATTTAAAGATTCAACTTAAGGTAATCCTATTTGATTTTTCATGAATTTGGGATGGAAGCGCATTTCTTTTGTAATATTTATGGTCTAAAGAGTAATTTAATTATTAACGAATAGTTAAATATGCTAGGACATTTCTTATTTTCGTTGGCTCAAAACCAAAACAATTCCATGAAAAAAGTATTACCATTATTTATTGGAGGACTATTGATGTTATGCATTAGTATTTCTTCTCAGGCGCAAAAAGTGAAGAATAAGCCACAGTTTAATCGTTGTGGATCATTAGAAAACCTTGAATATTTGCGCTCTCAAAATCCCAATCTCGATAATGAGATGAAAGATGCTAAAAAGCAACTAGCTGAATTTTTAGCGAAATATCCAAAAGGAACCAATCGTTCATCTATGTTACCTCCTGATACAATTCCAGTGGTTGTTCACGTTATTTGGAATACTGCTGCTGAGAATATTTCAGATGCTCAAATTCAAACGCAAATTGACAT
The DNA here is from genome assembly GCA_031423735.1 of Bacteroidota bacterium. Taxonomy (GTDB): domain Bacteria; phylum Bacteroidota; class Bacteroidia; order AKYH767-A; family OLB10; genus JANXSD01. The sequence goes on from JANPGA010000500.1 coordinate 1,997, forward strand.
ATTAAATGCTGATTTTGCTAGAGAGAATGCTGATACCGTTAATACTCCTGGACCGTTCAAGCCACTAGGTGGATCTATTCCATTTCGTTTTCATTTAGCTCGTCGTGATCCTAATGGAAATTCTACTACTGGGATTGTTCGTGTGAATACTGCTAAAACATCGTTCAGCACAAATAATAATGTTAAGTATAATGCACAAGGTGGAGATAATTCATGGAATACAAATTTGTATTTAAATATTTGGGTTTGTGATTTAGGTTCATTGCTTTTAGGATATGGTGAATTCCCTACTGGTACAATAACTCCAACTCGCGGATTAGTTTGTCATTATTTATATTTTGGATTATCAGGTGCTTTAAACGCTCCTTACAATTTAGGTCGTACTTCAACACATGAAATTGGTCATTGCTTTAATCTGAAACATATTTGGGGTGATGATGGTACTGCTTGTACAGGATCAGATAACATTTCAGATACGCCAAACCAAGCAGGTGAGAATTATACTACTCCAGCATACCCGCTTACAGATGCATGTTCACCTACGGCTCCAGGTGTAATGTTTATGAACTATATGGATTATACAGATGATGCAGGAATGAACATGTTTACAGTTGAACAAGGATCAACAATGGCAGCTGTAATTAATAATTTTTATTCAGGAACAATTAATTCAGTTGGACTTAACGCAGTAGCTACCGCAAGTGTTGATGCTGGTGCTTCGGCCATTACAAATCCTAAAGGAAGTTTGTGTTCACCAACAGTAACACCGTCGTTAACGTTATTAAATCTAGGGTTAGCAACTTTAACATCAGTAAAAATAAATTATTTTATTGATAATAATACACCTCAACAATATAATTGGACGGGTAGCTTGGTTACTACAGGATCAACTGTTGTTACGTTGCCTTCAATTACTTTACCTTTAGGTTCACATACGTTTACATGTTTTACTTCATTGCCAAACGGTGTTGCTGATCCAAATGCTTTAAATGATAGTACAACCGTAAGTTTTGCTACTTCTGCAGCACTTCCTTATTCGCAAAGTTTCAATACACTTCCTTTCCCTCCAGCAAACTATCAAGTTGTTAATCCTGATGGGTTGGATGCATGGGATCGTAGTGCTACCGTAAATCATAGTGGTGCAGGTTCAATGGTGTTTGATAATTATACAAATGATAATACTGGAGAAATTGATGATTTTATTACACCTATTTTTGATTTAACATCTGTTACAAATCCGTCATTAAGTTTTTACTTAGCATATAAACTTTATACGGATCCTTCTTTAGCTACTAATTATTCTGATACTTTAGAAGTGTTGGTTTCTTCTGATTGTGGATTAACGTATACATCAGTATATAAGAAGTTTGGAATTCCTTTAACAACAACAACTCCAACATGGGCGGGTTCTCCTTTTGCTACTGTTACTGCAAATCAATGGAGAAAAGAAGTTATCGATCTTTCATCATTTGCTACAAGTACTTCGGCAGTATTTAAATTCAGAAACATATCTCAATATGAAAATTTCCTATATATTGATGATATTAACTTGACATCTACAACAGCATTAAATAATTTGTCAGCTTCTGAAATTAACTTGAGTGTATATCCTAATCCAAACAATGGTAAATTCCATTTATCAGCTAATAATCTTCCAACGGGCGATCGTTCGGTAATTGTTAGTAACTTGTTAGGTGAAGTTGTTTACAATCAAGCTTTAAAATCAACTGGTAATTTGAATGAAGAAATTGATTTAACATCATTAAATTCAGGAGTATATTTGATGAAATTAATTACAGGTGAAAATCAGATCATCAGCAAATTAACAATCAATCATTAATTAGTTATAAAATTTATAGAAGATGCCCGTCAATTTGATGGGCATCTTTTTTTATTTAAGGTTCCTAGTAATTTACAAATACTTAATATCTTTTAATTGCCACTTCTTTATAAAAACACTTTACTTTTGCCAAACATAAATTACAATGGATTTCTCAAGTCAACATTTTAAATTAGGAATTCTAGGAGGTGGTCAGCTGGGCCGTATGCTTATTCAGGAAGCAATAAACCTGAATGTAAGTACTACGGTGATGGATCCTGATGCTAATGCTCCTTGTAGGCACCTTACAGAAACATTTATCCATGCTGATTTTAAAAATGAAGCTGCCGTTTATGATTTTGGAAAAACGGTACAACTTTTAACAGTAGAGATTGAGCATGTAAATATTCAGGCACTTTTGCGATTAGAAGCCGAAGGTTTATTGATTTATCCTCAACCACAAATTTTACAGATGGTGCAAGACAAAGGGGTGCAAAAAGAATTTTATTTGTCGCATAATATTCCAACAGCACCATTTAAATTAATTAAAAATAAAGAAGAGTTATCAATTACAGATTTTAATTTTCCAGCAATTTTAAAATTACGTACATTAGGTTATGATGGTAAAGGAGTAATGAAAATTAAAAGCAATTCGGAAATTGAAAATGCCTTCGATGCTCCAACTGTTTTAGAAGAGTTAGTTGATTTTGAAAGAGAGATTTCAGTAATAGTAGCTCGTAATTTTCATGGTGAAATAAAACATTA
>JANPGA010000501.1:0-2507 GCA_031423735.1 Bacteroidota bacterium
CTGATGTAAAAAATATTTGAGCGGGTGTAGTCTTGAGTAATTGAGCTACCTTTTTTCTAGCGGATTCAAGAGCAGAACGCACTTCTCTTCCATAAGCATGAATTGATGATGGATTACCAAATTGATTACGCATCATTGGAATCATCGTATCTACAACTTCTGGATGAATTGCTGTAGTAGCTGCATTATCGAGATAGATTTTCATCCCTTTTTTTTTAATATTTAAATTTATGCTTTAACCATTCTTGTTGAAAGAATGTCTTTAATGTCGGATATGATTTTTTCAGAAAGATTATTAGCAGTAGTCATTGATTGACTTTCTGAGTAAATACGAATAATAGGTTCAGTATTTGATTTGCGTAGGTGAACCCATTCTTTATCAAACTCAATTTTAACTCCATCAACTAAATTAATTGGTTGCTTACTATATTTTGTTTTTATACTTTCTAAAATTTCATCAACATCAATATCTTTTGTTAAATCAATTTTATTTTTAGAGATATAATAATCAGGATAGGAAGCACGTAACATTGAACAGCTTTTGCCATACTTAGCAAGATGAGTTAAAAAAAGTGCAATACCAACTAAAGCATCACGTCCATAATGTAATTCAGGCAAAATTACGCCACCATTTCCTTCGCCACCGACCACAGCGTTATTAGCTTTCATCATCTCAACCACGTTTACTTCGCCAACAGCTGAAGCAAAATAAGCACTTCCTGCTTTTTCAGTAACATCACGTAAAGCACGTGTGGATGAAAGATTAGAAACAGTATTACCCTTTTTATTTTTTAAAACATAATCAGCAACAGCTACTAGAGTGTATTCTTCTCCAAACATTTCTCCATCTTCACAAACAATTGCTAAACGATCTACATCAGGATCTACTACAATTCCAAGATGAGCTTTCTTATTTAAAACTTCTTTAGAAATCTCAGTCAAATTTTCTGGAAGAGGCTCTGGATTATGAGGAAAATTTCCATTAGGCTGACAATACATTTCAACAATATCTTTAACACCTAACGCCATCAATAAAGCAGGAACAGCTATACCACCTGTTGAATTTACACAATCGATTGCTATTTTGAAATTTTTTGATGCGATTGCTTTTTTATCAACCATCGGCAATGCAAGTATAGCTTCAATATGACGTGCCATACTTTGATTGTCGAAGCTTACTTGACCTAATTTATTTACATCCGAGTAAATAATTTCCCCGCTTTCAGCTAAACGCAAAACTTCTTCGCCATCTAACGCTGAAATAAATTCACCTTTTTCATTCAACAACTTTAATGCATTCCATTGCTTTGGATTATGACTTGCAGTTAGAATTATTCCACCTTGAGCTTCTGAAAAAGTTACTGCCATTTCTACTGTTGGTGTGGTAGATAATCCAGTATCAATTACATCAATACCTAAACCACAAAGTGTGCCTACTACTAAATGATTTACCATAGTACCCGAGATACGAGCATCCCGACCTAATACCACTTTACATTTCGTATTAGGATTTCTATTTATTAGCCAAGTAGCATATGCCGAAACAAATTTAACAACATCAACAGGAGTCAAAGAATCACCTGGTTTTCCGCCAATAGTACCGCGAATTCCAGATATAGATTTAATAAGGGTCATATTAAAATTTAGAAATTAATTATAGTGGAGATTAATGAAAATACAATCTCATGCGAGGATGCAAATATACCAAGAAAAGCTACAAGGTTCAAGGTTTATTTATCATTGTTTTATTCACAATAAATAAGAAAAAACCAGAATTCGAAAGCGTATCAAATTATAAAATGAATCTTGTTCATTTTAAATTGAAAAACCTAACTAACTATAAATCGTTTATTTAGGAAATTTACTTTTACAGTTTCACTCGTCAACTTTTATAGAATGACCCATCTTATCACGCTTTGTGCGTAAATAAAAGTCGTTGTGAATATTGGAATTTATTTCAATAGAAACTCGTTCTACAACTTCTAATCCATAACCAATAAGTCCTGCACGTTTTGTTGGATTATTGGTCATTAAACGCATTTTGCAAACTCCCAAATCACGAAGTATTTGTGCTCCTACTCCATAATCACGTTCATCCATATCAAATCCTAGTTGAAGATTTGCCTCCACAGTATCCAAACCATGTTCTTGAAGTTTATAGGCCTTAAGCTTATTCAAAAGCCCTATTCCCCTTCCTTCTTGATTCATATAAACGATAACTCCTTTTCCTTCTTTCTCAATGATCTCCATCGCCTTGTGCAATTGAGGACCACAATCACACCTACAAGAGCCGAAAATGTCGCCAGTTAAGCATGATGAATGAACTCGAACTAAAATAGGCTCTTCTTTGGCCCAAGTACCTTTTACTAATGCCAAATGATCTTGACCAGTAGTTATTTGCTTAAATGCAACAAGTTCAAAATTCCCCCATTTAGTTGGCATTTTAACCTCTACCTGTCGTTCAATTAATGATTCTTTATTTAGTCTAAATTTAATCAGATCTTCTA
>JANPGA010000502.1:0-3485 GCA_031423735.1 Bacteroidota bacterium
TTAATAAACTCAATAAAATGTGCGGATTTGCGGCCTACACTGGAGCTGATGAACAGATTAAACAATTATTCAGCAAAGATTTTTATACAATTAAACATCGTGGACCAGATAATTCCACTATAGTTGATTTGCAACAACATGGTTGGCTTGGTTTTCATCGATTAAAAATTGTTGATTTAACTGAACATGGTAATCAACCATTAATTCATCAACATTTATATCTTTTATGTAACGGTGAAATTTATAATAATATTGAAATCCGCGATCAATATCCAGAATTTCCTTTTCAATCAGGATCTGATTGCGAATCAATTTTACCGTTATATTTAGAAGTGGGTCTGGAGGAAACTGCTAAAGCGTTAGATGCAGAATTTGCTTTTGTTTTGCATGATCACTCTACGGGTAGATATATGGCAGCTCGTGATCCTATTGGAATCCGTCCTTTATTTTATGGCTATGCATCTGATGGTAAAATCGCATTTGCTAGTGAAATGAAAGCATTGCATTCAACTTGTAAACATGTGAAACCATTCCCTCCAGGATATTATTTTGATGGCGAGGAATTCAAATGTTATACGGAGATTACTAAAGTAGCAAATTATAATGTTGATTCAGAAGACGAAATGTATCAGAAGATCAATCATTATCTTACTGAAGGAATTCGTAAAAGATTACAAGCCGATGCACCTCTTGGATATTTATTAAGTGGAGGTTTAGATTCTAGTCTTGTTGCTGCAATTGGAGCTAAAATGACGGACAAACCTATTCGTACTTTTGCTGTTGGGTTGAACGAAGGAGCAATTGATTTAAAATATGCAAAAATTGTTGCCGATTATATTGGTTCAGAACATACTGAGATTATTTTCACTATGGATGATGTTTTTGAAAATCTAAATCACTTAATTTATCTTTTGGAAACGTGGGATATTACAACCATTCGCGCTTCTGTTGGAATGTATTTGATGTGTTTGAATATAAGTAAAAATACAAACGTTCGTACTCTGCTTACTGGTGAAATTAGTGATGAGCTGTTTGGATATAAATATACTGACTTTGCGCCAGATGCTGAAGCGTTTCAAGAAGAGTCGGCAAAACGAATTCGAGAAATTTATATTTATGATGTACTTCGTGCAGATCGTTCTTTAGCAGGTGCTGGATTAGAAGCTCGTGTTCCTTTTGGTGATTTAGATTTTGTAAAGTATGTTATGAGTATTCCTCCATCAGTAAAAATGAATACTACAGGAACAGGTAAATATATTTTACGCAAAAGTTTTGATGATAACAGCTTGTTGCCTGATGAAATATTGTGGAGAGAAAAGGCTGCATTCTCAGATGCTGTTGGTCATGGTATGGTAGATTATCTAAAAGCTTTCGCTGAAAAACAATATTCAGAATTAGATCTTGCAAATGCATCAACAAAGTATCCTTATTGTTCACCATTTACAAAGGAATCGTTATTATATCGTGATATTTTCGAATCACATTTTCCTGGTAGAGCGGAATTAGTTCAAGATTATTGGATGCCCAATAGAACGTGGGAAAATTGCAATGTTAGTGATCCATCAGCACGAGTATTGCCTAATTATGGGAAGAGTGGAGAATAATAAGTGTACTAACATAATTATTGCCAGATTTAATTTCCTTTCCTTACATTTGCTCAAATGAAAATCAAGCATTACATAGCCAGCCTTTTAGCAGTATACATGTTTGTACTAATGCTGCTTCCATGTAATGATACTTGCAATTCACATCAGAATAATACACCAACAAGTATTCAACAAGCACAGGACCATCATCAAGAGGACAATGATATATGTAGTCCGTTTTGTTTTTGTTCTTGTTGTGCAACAGCAATGACGACTTTGTATATACCAACTTTTAATGTCGCTTTGCAATCTTCAAAACAGGAATTTACTACTTTCTATCCTCAATTTTTTACTGAGGAATATTCTTTTATTTGGCAACCGCCTAAACTTAGTTAAGAAATCTTGAAGCGTTCTTAAGTGAACGTAAAAAAACTTGACGGGGTTAATACTCTGTCGAAATCTTGTATTTTATTAACTCAACTTTATGCTCAATAGAATAATTGCGTTCTCTTTAAAGAACAAACTCATCATCGGGCTTTTCATTTTAGGTCTCATAGGTTATGGAAGTTATCAGTTTACAAAACTACCGATTGATGCAGTACCCGACATTACCGATAATCAAGTGCAAGTAATTACCGTTGCACCATCATTGGGAGCACCAGACATTGAACGACTTATCACTTTTCCGATTGAACAAGCCAGCAGCAACATTCCAGGACTGCATGAAATCCGCAGTTTCTCACGGTTTGGCTTGTCGCTAATTACTATTGTATTTGATGATGATGTCGATATTTATTGGGCAAGACAACAAGTAACAGAAAGATTAAAAATTGCGGAAAGCCAAATTCCCAAAGGTGTTGGTACACCAGAGTTAGCACCTGTAACAACAGGGCTTGGAGAAATTTATCAGTATGTGTTGAAACCGAAACACGGTTATGAAACAAAATATAATGCAACTGAATTGAGGACAATTCAAGATTGGATTGTGAAACGACAATTGATAAGTGTGAAAGGTGTTGCCGATGTAAGCAGCTTTGGCGGCAGAGTGAAGCAATATGAAATCGCCATCAAACCATCAACGCTAAAAGCAAATAATATTTCAATCAATGATGTATTTTCTGCATTGGAAAAAAATAATGAAAACACAGGCGGAGCATACATTGAAAAAGCATCAACGGTTTTATACATCCGTGCCGAAGGTTTGATTGGAAACCTTGACGACATTAAAAACATTGTGGTAAAAAATTTAGAAAACGGAACCCCGCTTTTAATCAATGATGTTGCGGAAGTGAGAATTGGAAACGCCACTCGATACGGAGCGATAACTTACAACGATGAAGGAGAAGTTGCAGGTGCAGTAGTGATGATGTTGAAAGGCGACAACAGCAGCAGAGTAATTAAAGATGTAAAAGAAAAAATTATTCAAATCAGAAAAACATTACCCGAAGGTGTAGAATTAGAACCGTTTTTGGACAGAACAAAAATGGTGAATAGTGCCATCGGCACAGTATCAAAAAATTTATTGGAAGGGGCGCTGATTGTAATTTTTGTTTTGGTTTTGTTCTTAGGAAATTTTCGTGCAGGAATTTTAGTTGCATCGGTAATTCCTTTGTCTATGCTTTTTGCAGTTATCATGATGAATATGTTTGGCGTTAGCGGAAACCTCATGAGTTTAGGTGCTTTGGATTTCGGTTTGATTGTGGACGGTGCAGTAATTATTGTTGAAGCAGTCATGCATAGTTTAGTTAATGGTAGGAAATTCGGAACCATTGCTAAAATGAATCAAAATGAAATGGACGATACTGTAAATCGCTCTGCAAGTAGAATGATGAATAGTGCCGTATTCGGACAAATAATAATTCTGATTGTTTACTTACCAATTTTTACACTTGAAGGAAT
>JANPGA010000503.1:0-1714 GCA_031423735.1 Bacteroidota bacterium
AGGAATCACATATTGATGTTGTGGATTTACTGTAACACTATCAAAATTTCCATCATTAAAATCCCAATAAAAAGTATTGTATGATTGAGATGTATTTGTGTGATTTACTATCATTCCTGCTTGGTTAATACTATATGCAGCGTTTGTTGGTTGAATTACATTCACTGTAACAGTATCATATTGACTACAATTTCTTTTTGTAATATGATAAATATAGTTTGTAGTGTTATTAACTACTGCAATAGGATTATAGATAGTATCATTACTTAATCCTGAAGACGGTGACCATTTATACCGTGCTTGTGTTATTAAATTTCCAATCAGTTGAACGGTATCTCCGCTACAAATTGTTGTATCGATTCCAGCATCAATTGCAAATGGCAATACAGTTATCTCAACAGAATCTAAAGCAGAACAACCACTGCGAATTGCATTTAGATAATAAATTGAATTTTCAGATGGAAAATCATTGGTAATTAGATTAAATCCGTTAACATATAATGCATTGCTTGATGTCCAAGAAAAATAAGTACTACCTGAGGGAATGTTAGAAGGGATCGCTTTTAAACTAACTGGATCTCCACAAGTTATTGTATCATTTGATAATACAGATATACTCGCAGAAAATCCACTTGGTGTTAATGTATCCATTCGTGCAATATACCAATCGGTTGATAAAGCAGTAAATAAAGATGGATAAAGGTTTATAGTGCCAGAAGCAATCCCAGCAATGTATGCTCGTCCTCTGCTATCAACAGCTGTGTTCCATGAGAGAACTCCTCCTGTTCCTTCATCAGCACTTCGTGCCCATTGAATATTTCCTGAAGTATCATAACTCGCAATGTACATATCCGCAGAGTTACCTAAAGCGTATGGTCCAAACAAACCTTGGTTAGTATACGCTTGACCAGAAATTATTATTTTATTACCGCGCACTGCAACGCATTGAGGATATGGATAAGCCGCATCAGTTTTTCCTGTGCGAACCCACTCTTTAATTCCTGCTCGATTATATTTTGCGAGAAAAGCATTCGTACTTCCTGTTCCACGGATTGTATCATTCCCGAATAAACATTTCGTTCCATTAAAATATCCTGTTAAATATGCATTTCCAAAATTATCAAAATCTATTCCGTAAGGAACAGATTCACCATATGAATATATGGAAGAAAGTCTACTAAACCATAATTCATTTCCTGCTATATCATAACTTGCAACATAACCATGATTTGCAAATTTTCCAGTATTATAAATTACAGTATCCATTCCAAAACGAATAACGGCACCACTATCAGTACCCCCAGAAACAACAACATTTCCATTAATGTCAGCAGCAATATTTAAAGCTCCGTCATCAATGTTTCTTGCACCAAAACTTTTCAACCAATTCAATTGACCAAAAGGATTTAATGAAACAGTAAATACATCTTTATACCAACCTCCTATATTACTATTTCTTACTGTATCATTATCCACTACAAGATAACTGTCTTCGAAACATCCTGTTGCATATACATTACCTGCCGAATCAACAGCTACATCACGAACATAATCTTCAAAATGAACTCCTGTTCCTGATGCTTGAAAAGTTTTAACAAATATTTCATTTCCTAAAGAATCAAATTTTGCTACAAAGCCATCACCTGCACCATCTCCATAGTAAATATTAGAATTTGTTCTAAGTGAATCAGAAAAGTTTCCACCAACAATTATG
>JANPGA010000504.1:0-1640 GCA_031423735.1 Bacteroidota bacterium
TGAAAATGCCATACCGAAGCCACCAGTACTTGAAATAAAATCAAAATAATTCGGATTGGAAAACATACCTGAACAGCGATCGAAGTTTAACACCCTTAATCGATGTGTCGGGTTTGCACCATTAAAAAAAGCATTATAAAAAGCAAATTTAGTGCCATCTGGCGAAAATTGCATAGTACCTCTAAAATATGTATTTGCTGGTAATCCTAATGATTGAGAGGGTTGGGGAGTTAAGCCATTTGGAGTTAATAAGAATTTATATATTGTATCTGTCGACATGGACATTACAACAATCCACCAGTCTCTTCCATTGGCATGTTTACAAGCACCGATAGAAGGACAAAGCGAATCTTTTTGAAACGCAATTAAGTTCTTACTGGTTACAGCTCCAAGTCCTCCATTTAAAGTAATATCAATTATAGAATAATATAATTCAGTAGAATAGATTACAGTTATGTCAGAGCCCCTTTGATGTAATAAAACATATCGAGTACTATCTCCTGGCCATGGAATAAAAACATTAATGTTAGGAAAAGGCAATCCAGAACCAGAAGTGCAATAGGAGTTGACAAATAAACCAGGATTGATATTATTTCCATTTTGCATCATATTCCCTGTCCTATCTGCTATCCAACATCCATTTGAATACATTAATAAATTACCTTGTTCATCCGAAATATTACCTTGAGTGCCACTAAATACCATTGAAAAAGAATCAGGAGATAATACTAAATTATTGGAATCAAAACCCATAATAGCTCTTGTTGAAATTACATTTGTATCAACTCCATTATCATATCCAATTAAGAAATTATGGTTTAATCCTTGGCTGTAACATAACCCACCAACACCAACCAAAAACAAAAACGTAACTAGTAAATATTTTTTCATCCGTAAGGGAAATGATTTTTGTAAATTTAGTAAAAGGGTTTGAGAAATGAAACGTTGGCATTTAACAATTATAAAACAAAATATTCACCGATAAACACCTATTTTTCTTATCTTTGAATAATGAAAAATGTGAAAGAACTTATCACAATTGATAAAGATATCTTAGGAGGACAACCCGTTTTTAAAGGGTCAAGAGTACCTGTATCCTCCTTATTTAGTCATCTTGAGAAAGGTATTTCACTAAATGATTTTCTTGATGACTTTCCATCAGTTGATAAAACAATCGCTATTTCAGTTTTGAAATTAGCAGAATCTATGTTTTCTACTGAGCAAATATTAAAACTCTATGAAACTGCTGCTTGACGAGAATCTCCCGAAAAAATTAAAATTTGATTTCCCAAATCACTCTGTTTATACTGCAAGAGATATGAATTGGAATGGAAAGAAAAATGGAGAACTTATGCAACTACTACTCGAAAATGGTTTCGATGCATTAATTACTTTTGATAAAAACATGCAATTTCAACAGAATTTTCAGAGATATAATCTTCCAGTAATCGTACTTAATGCGAAAGATAATACTTATCTAACTCTAAGAAATCTAGTTGGAAAGATTAATGAACTGTTGGAAATGAAATTGAGTCCAGGAAGTATTGAAATAAAACTATAAATCTGACTTAAACCTTCCTTTTCCTGCATATGACTCTGCTGTACTGAGTTTGCAACTCAGTACAAATCTAGTTCTTATC
>JANPGA010000505.1:0-2182 GCA_031423735.1 Bacteroidota bacterium
AAATCCCAAAGCATCTTTCATTTGGTTACATTAAGGGACGAAATCATATTCTTATTGCTGATAGTTCATTCTTGAATGACCCGTCATTACAAAAAAGATATTTGCAAAATTATTGGTTTGAAAAGGGAATGTTATTGCCAACTTTGAAGTTCAAATTAAAAGTCGGAATCTAATCACTACAATTATTCGTTATAGTAAAGTATCGTTTTCTTGGTAATATTCATTCTCATTAAATAAATAGCACCTTCTTTAGAATCTTCTGGTTTTTTAATTTTGTCCCACGAAAGCAATGTGCTTCCATTTTCAATTGAATAAATTGAATCATTTGTTAATGCTAAATTTTGCATTGTTTCTCTTTCAAGTTTATTGTTATCAAACTCCCCTTTATCTGCGTTTGTATAAATGATTGCTATAAAAATTAACTCTAGAATATAACACCATCTATATTTGCTTTTTATATTGTGCAATATGAATATGGAAGAATATCCAAAAAGGTAAATTAGTGCTAATGTTATTGGCATAATAGTATCAAAGCGTAAAATATTCGGGCGATATAACCTGTATCCTCCAAATGGTAAAAGTAAAATATATATAAATGAAAAAAGTCCAACCCATTTGGCAATTGTTAATATTTGTTTACTTTTTATATCTTTTATAATAAATTTAATTAGTAATAGATTTATTATGACAATACATACTAAAAGTGGAAATCCTATTTTTTGAGTGAATAAATAGTAAAGACCATCTGGTATTTTTGAAAACAATGATAGGATTGGCGTTTCAACATTATTGGAGTTAAAACGTCCTATTAATATCGAGTATACCGAAAAAAATGTTAAAGGGATAAGAATATTTAATTGATTTTTTAATTCACCTAATTGGGTTTCTGAAATATTGTGGAAACTTATGGAATTGTTGACATTGAAAAATTTCAAATACATAATGTATGTTATTGCCAAGAAAAAAATAATTATGGCTATTCCTGGATTTAAGGGACCACTTAAAGAACAGATAATTGCTAGTAGTGTCAAATACCAGAAAAAATGCTTATTTGAAAATATTTTCAAGTGGTGAATTTTTAATAAAAAAAATGGGGTCAGATAGAGTAGTAATAATGCGCATGGCAGAGCATAGAAGAAAGTATAGGTAATGCAAGGGTCAATGATACCCATATAAGTTCGATATCCGTTTGTTTGAAAAAATGGGATTGTTATGACAGCAGCCAATAGAAAATCCAACTTTAAAGGATTGCATTTGCCAGTAATAATAATTGTTAAGAGTAAAATAAGTGTTAACTGGAATATTGTTTTTGCTAATGCGCTTGCGTGATAAATGCTGGATATGGGATCAGTGAAATTTTGTAATAGTATTGGAACTTTCAGAAAATATTGCTTAAATAGCCAATGTGAAAAAAAGCGATTAGGATTTGGATATGAAATGTGGTTTATTAAAACATTTGTTCCTAAAGGATTATCTAAAACATGTTGAATTGATTTATTGGGAATTATATGCGACGGCATATCTCCATCTAATACTTGACAATAATGTTGTTTGTATGAAAAGCATGTATCAATTAGAATAAATAGTAGAAATAGAATTTAAAGAAGCTTTTTGTAAATTTCTACTTTTTTCATATAAAATTAAACTCCAAACTGGCTCAAATGATGATTCAGATGTTTATAAAACATATTGTTCCATTCATTTTTATTTAAAACCCCGAATGAGTGTGATTCTTTACCATCGAAATAAGATTCACCTAATTGTTGAGTTTTTGTAATGTAATTCACCAAACGTTCCTTTTCTATGGCAAATTCTCGTGTATCTTTAATAATAAATTGTGGAGCAGTATTGCTACTTTTAGGATATGGCGCATCTGTAACAACTTTATTTTTCACTAAACTCTTAAGGATAAATTTTACAATAGCATTTGGTTTCTGATGTTTGTCTTCATAAACCATTTCGTAAGCAACATTGCAATGTGCTAACATTTGCTCCACTGTCATTTTACCCCAAAGTGGCTTCGTAGTAGGTTCCAATTTGTTAATACGATTAATAATCTCAGTAATATCAGCTTGATTAAATACGTTATTCATAATTTGTTTTTAATTTCGTAATTCGTAATTCGTAATTTTTAATTTTTTATTGCATTTCATGCAATAAAAACGTTTCTCCCAATCTCACT
>JANPGA010000506.1:0-7490 GCA_031423735.1 Bacteroidota bacterium
ACTGATGCAGGAGTAGGAGCATTGTGTGCACGCACAGCCGTAATAGGTGCTCATCTAAACATCAAAACAAATGCAAGTAGTTTTGATGATAAAAATTATCTTAAATCAATTTTGGATAAAGCAGCAGCACTAGAGTTGAAAACTATTGAAGCTGAAAATAGAATTTTGGAAATAGTTAATAATGTGATTGAAAAGAATTAAAAATTAAGAATTAAGAATTAAAAATTAACATTTCTGACTTATTTTATTTAAATATGATTATAAATTAGAGTTAATTTCAAAAAAATCCCACTGCAAATTTTTTGCAGTGGGATTTTTAGTTGACTTAACTATTGATTAATGAGTAACAAGTAATTTTCCTTTTGCTACATTTTTGTTTTGAGAAGTTAAAGAGTAGAAATACATTCCATTTGCAATATCTCTCGTATCAATTTGAGTAATACCTTTCTTTATGTTTTCATTTCTATAAACAATTCTTCCGTTCAAATCATAAATAATAAACGTTGTTTGTTCGGTGATAGAAGAGAGTTCGATAGTAGCAAAATCGTTGGTTGGATTCGGATAAATTTTGATATTAGCATTTGAAACACTTAAATCTTTTATGCTAGTGATTCCTGTTATCTGAACCGTATCACAAAGTGTTTGAGTACATGATCCACCACCATTCGTATCCGTAACTGTTAAGCAAACGGTATACGTTCCAATAGCAGAATACTTGTGCCAATCTGTTTGTTGTGTTGATGATCCTCCATCACCAAAATCCCATGTATAAGTTTGCGCAGTTGTTGTATTAGGATAGAAATAAATACTATCAATATTACTTCCAACAAAATGTGAAAAAGTTGCATCACAAATAGGTGCTAAAACGTATGCATTTACCGTGTCACAATAAGTTGCCGAACAGGTTCCTCCAGGTGTGGAATCTGTAATAGTTACACAAACATTGAAGGTAGTTGGAACTGAAATGATGTATTTATGAATCGGATCTGCAACAGTTGATGTTCCTCCATCACCAAAATCCCAAGAGTAAGTTAAGGCTGTTGAACCAGAATAAAAGTATTGGATACTATCTGAATTGTTGATATTAAAACTAGCAAATTGTGGATTACAAACTGGTACTGGATACGGCACTCTAATAGTGTCACACTGAGTATCTGTACATGTTCCGCCTGCAGTCGAATCCGTTACTGTTAAACAAACTAGATAATTTCCTGGCGAAGCATATTCATGCCATTCGTTTGCTTGAGAAGTTGCAATGGTTCCATCGCCAAAATCCCAAGTATAAGTTTTTGCTGAAGTTGAATTAGCAAAAACTCTTACACTATCTGGATAATTGAACTGAGAGAAGTATCCAAAGGTAGCATCACAAACCGGAGGAAGAATTACTATATTTATAGTATCACACTTTGTATCAGAACAAGTTCCTCCAAGAGTTGTATTTGTTACTGTTAAACAAGTTGTATAGGTTCCAGAAGCAGCGTAAATATGGGTAGGTGAAATTGCACTTGAAGTATCTCCGTCACCAAAATCCCAAGAGTAGGTTGATGATGTAATACTAACTGGTGAGAACGAAATGTTTTCAGGGGAAAGAATTGTTGAATAAGTAAATTGAGCATCGCAAATTGGTGCTGGATATGGAATGTTTACTGTATCACAAATTGTATTGGTACAAACTCCACCGCTTGTTGAATCTGTAATAGTTAAACAAACATTATATAATCCTCCACCTGCAAATTGATGCCAAGGAGTTACAGTTGTTGCAGTAGAGCCATCACCAAAATCCCAAGCATAAGTTAATGCACCTGTACTAATTGGAAAAAATTGAACACTATCAGGATCAACAGCTGAAATATGTTGAAAATGAGCATCACAAACTGGAATAGCTGCTAATACTTTTATTGAATCACAATATGTATTTGAACAGGTCCCACCATTGTTTGTATTTGTAATTGTAACACAAGCATAGTAAGTTCCAAAGGTTGAATAAACATGTGATGGATTTTGACTTGTTGCAGTTCCTCCATCACCAAAATCCCATGCATAAGTAGCTGCTGTACCTCCATTATACACAAAGGCAATACTATCTAAATTTGATGTTGAATAATGTCCGAAATGTGCTGTGCAAGTTGGAGGAGTAATTGGAATATTACTATTTCTACAACGAGTATCAGTACAAGTTCCAGCACTATTTGTTTTTGTAATAGTTACGCAAACACGATACAATCCTCCTTGTGCAAAAACATGTAAAGGACTCATTAAATTAGAAGTTGTTCCATCACCAAAATCCCAAGTATAGGTAGTTGCAGGTGATCCAGTGTAGGTAAATTGAATGCTGTCAGGATCATTAAATGAGAAACGACTAAAATTTGCATTACAAAAGGGTGGTCGAATTACTACATTGAATGTAGTACAAAATGTATCAGTACAAGTTCCGCCAGCATTAGTATTTGTAATAGTTACGCAAGCAGTATAAGAACCAGAAGCTGGATAAAGATGAACAGGGCTTTGTAAGGTTGATGTTGTACCATCTCCAAAATCCCAAGAATAAGTCAACGCGTTACTTCCATTATAGTTAAAACGAATACTATCTGTTCCATTAATTATATTTCGAGCATAACGAGCATTACATATTGGCGGAGGAACTACAATAACGATAGTGTCACAATAAGTGCCAGTACATGTACCACCTGAAGTAGAATCAGTGATAGTAACACATGCTATATAAGTTCCTGAACCTGGGTAGGAATGATTAGGGTTTTGCAATGTTGAAGATGCACCATCACCAAAATCCCATAGATAGGAAGTAGCCTGTGTGCCAAAATAAAAGAACCGAATGCTATCCGGATTACCATTTACTGCAACATTAAAATAGCGTGGATTACAAGTAGGAGGTGGATTAGTAACGATAACCGAATCACAAAATGTTCCTGTGCAAGTACCAGCTGTAGTTGAATCAGTAATTGTAACACAAACATAATAGGTTCCTGGTGCTGAATATAAGTGTGTAGGGTTTCTAATTATAGATGTACCACCGTCGCCAAAGTCCCAAGCAAAGGATGTTGCAGCAGAACCGATGTAAAAGAAGTTCACATTTTCTTGATTATTCCCTGCTGCAAAATGTATGAAATTAGGGTTGCAATTAATTCCTGTACCAGATATATTAACAGTTACACAACTCGTGTCAGTGCAAGTTCCTCCTGCGGTTGAATCAAAAACTGTTAAACAAACAGTATAGGTTCCTGGTGTAGTAAAATAATGCCATGGTGTGTTAGTATTTGCTGTACTACCATCACCAAAATCCCAATGGTATGAAGTCATTGGGAATCCCAAATAGAAGAAACGAATGCTATCTGCATTATTGTTATTGGGAAACTGCAAAAAGAAAGCATTACAGTTTGGGGCTTGCGCATTAGCAAACGTTGCCATCAAAAACAAAAAGGCAGTTAAATACCATTTTTTGATTCTTTTTGTAAACCTGCTTTCATAAATGGTAGTTGATAATTTCATGCTTGGTTGGCTTATAGGTTAGAAAACATTTGAGTTGTTAAAGTTAAATATTTATTAATGGAAAGGCAAGTGATATTTATAACAAAAATCATTGATATTCATATCATTATAATTAAGTTTAAGGATTTTATTTCATAAAAGCTTCTTATTTATTTCAAAAATAAAATAAAAATTCAAAACAATACCTTACAAAAACTGTTTTAGAAAATTACAATAACAAAAACACTACTTGTTTCTTGTGCAACTCTGGAATCTGCTTTTTCCACTCTTGTACACGCATAGTTTTTATCCACTCATCACTAGTGTTTAAATCAACTGCAACACATAATCGTGTTTCATTGTTACATGTAGAAAGCAAATCTTTAAAAAGTGTGTTATTGCGGTAAGGTGTTTCAATAAAAATTTGAGTTTCCTTATTAATTTGAGCTTCTCGTTCTAGCTTTAATATAGCTTTCGACTTGGGATCTCTATCAATCGGTAAATAACCATGAAAACAAAAACGTTGTCCATCTAATCCTGATGCCATCAGCGCAAGCAATAAAGAAGATGGTCCAACTAGTGGCTTAACAGTGATATTTAAACGATGAGCTGCAGCTACAATTAATGAACCTGGATCTGCAACAGCCGGACAACCAGCTTCGCTTAAGAGACCTATTGAATGACCATCCTTGCAATGCTTCAAAAAAGTTTGAATATCTTGTTTCTGATCATGCTTGTCTAATTCAAGAATTACTAATTCCGATTGCGGAAAAACAATTTTGCAGGTCTTCAAAAATGCTCTGGCTGTTTTTTCATTTTCAACGATGAAGTATTTTAATCGATGAATAATATCAATTGTTCCTTTCGGAAGAAATAACTCAGGATCATCACTTCCTAGAGTAGAAGGAATTAAATAAAGACAAGGATTTGTAGCATTCACCTTGCAAAATTAATTTCTTTCTAATATAAAGCCTTAAGCGCTGTGTAATTCGATGACTGTAATCTCAGGTAATATTCCAACTCTTCCAGGATAACCTAAAAAACCTAATCCACGGTTTACATATAAATGCTGTTTCCCTTGGGTATATAATCCTGCCCATTGTTTATATACATACTGAACAGGACTCCATTTTAAAAATGGCAAATCAATTCCAAACTGCATTCCGTGAGTATGGCCAGCAAGCATTAAATCAACTTGAGGATATTTAGTTAGGATTTCTCCATTCCAATGAGAAGGATCATGAGAAAGCAAAATGTTTACATTACTGTATTTTATATCTTCAGTTGCCTTTTCCATACTTCCGTACTTTGGAAAACGTAAATGAGTACTCCAATTCTGAACCCCAATTAATGTAATTGAATCACCCTCGTGTTCAATGATTCGATGTTCATCTAATAAAATGTCCCAACCCAAATCTTTGTGCGATTGAATAAGGTCGTTTAAATTTTTGCGTTTCTCTAATTCACTATTCCATTCAACATAATCACCGTAATCATGATTTCCTAAAATAGAATATACTCCGTGTTTAGCTTTTAATTGAGAAAGTTGCGGGAAATGGGGTACTGCTTCTTCATGACGATTATTTACTAAATCACCTGTAAAAAATAAGATATCTGGATTTAGATCATTAATCATTTTTACAGCCTTTTTCAGAGGTTCAGTGTCCACAAAACTTCCAGTATGAATGTCCGAAATTTGTACTATACGATAACCTTCAAATGCTTTTGGCAAATTTGGTAATTTCAATTTTACAATTTTTACCTGATAATCATAGGCTCCTTTAGCCATTCCCCATAAAAGTGAAACAAAGGGTATGGATGCTAATACTAACCCTGTTTTAATTAAAAAATCAGAGCGAGTAATTGAATTTCCTACTACATCAGTACCTGGAGTAGCAGCAATTGCAGGTGTGCTGAAAAATTTACCGAATGCCCATTTTAATACTCGAAAAACATCATCTGTTAAGAGGAAAATAACAACGAATAATTTTGAAATCATCATTACAAAAATGAAAGCAGAAGCATAGGTTCTAAAGGCTTTAGGCCATAGTTGAAAGTCCCAAACTAGGGTAGCAATTAATATCAGTAAACTGAAAGCTGTAAACGACCAGTAAACATAATTAATAATTTTTTGAGATTGTTCGGTTGTATTTCTAAAAGCAACTTTGAATGCTTGAAATACATAGAAATCAATTGCCAGAATAAGTAATGTGAGAATTAGGACGCGTATAAACATGTCTTTGTTGACGAGATTAGGGTAGAATAAATTGTAAGGTTTTGATAATTTTTATGGAGCTAATCGAAAAACCATCCATCCAGCATTGGTTAACTCATATTGGAAACGGTCGTGAAGACGATTTGGGCGACCTTGCCAGAATTCGATTTTAGTGGGTTTTAATAGATATCCACCCCAATGAGGAGGACGAGGAATCTCACTATTTTTATATTGTTCAAGTAATGATTCAATGTTATCATCCAGTTCTTTTCGAGATTTTATAATAGAACTTTGAGCAGATGCCCAAGCTCCAATCTGACTCTCTCTAGGACGAGTTTTGAAATATAAATCTGAGTCTTCGGGAGATATTTTTTCTACCTTACCTTGAATTCGAACTTGACGAGCTTGAATTTGCCAGAAAAAGTTCACAGAAACAAGAGGATTATTCAACATATCTGTTCCCTTTTTACTCTCATAATTGGTGAAGAAAGTAATTCCATCCTTTTCGATACCTTTTAATAAAACAATACGACTTGAAGGATAATTGTCACTAACTGTGCACAAATCCATGGCATTAGGTTCGGGAACGTTAGCTTCTATGGCTTCTTTCATCCATATTTCAAACTGCAGAATTGGATTTTCGTTAAGATTGTTTTCAGTCAAAATACCTTTATCATATTGATGACGAGAATGTTGTAAAAAATCGTTGATATTTTCCATAATTTTTAAGAATACAAAGGTAGAGGGTTCATAATAAAAATGGAGAGATATTTAAAAATGATTAGAATTAAAATCAGCTAGTTACAAATTGAGGATCGTTTGAATGTAAATTATTGAAAACCGTGAAGAATCTTCTTACGTATGAATTATAAGTTGGCACAGTTTTCGACTTGTCAGAAAATAGTTTGTAATAAATCAGCATAATAATCACAACCATTAAACATTGGGAAAGTTAAACTTAAATAAAACTAGGACCATGAAAAAACTCATGAAACCTGTACAAGGTAGTCTCTTAGTGTCTGAGCCGTTTCTTCTTGATTCCTATTTTAAACGTGCTGTTGTATTATTAAGCGAACACGATGAAAAGGGAACTTTAGGATTCATCTTAAACAAGCCAACCGACGTTAGATTAAATGACGCAGTTGATGATTTTCCAGATTTTGATGTTCCTTTATATTTTGGTGGTCCTGTTGAAACTGATACTTTATTTTACATTCATACACTCGGCCCAATGCTTGACGGAGCAAAAGAAATTGTACCTGGTATTTGGTGGGGCGGTGATTATGATCAGCTAAAGTTTTTTATTGATACCAAACAAATTCGTGCTGATCAAATACGGTTTTATGCCGGTTATTCGGGATGGGAACCAAAACAATTAGATAGTGAATTAAAAGAGAAATCATGGTTGATTTCGAATGGAAATACACAATTTACCTTTTTCGATAATCCTCGTACATTATGGAGTCAAGTACTTCGTACCATGGGAAATGAATATGCAATCCTCGCTAACTTCCCCGAGGATCCAAATCTGAACTAAAATATTGAATTGGGTTTTTAATATAGAAATGGCCGCGAGAGCGGCCATTTTTATTGTAGACTAATTGAAAGTGCCTTATGTAGACTCCTGAGAAATCTGAAAATAATTCCTTGATTAAATAAAATTTATTCAACATCGGATTGTGTCCGAAATAATTTGTGTTTTTTTAGAGGGGATACTTCGTATCCCTCCCAATTCAAATTTAATTAAAAAAATTGACCTGATCGGGAGCAAACGAATATAAGTGTTTGT
>JANPGA010000507.1:0-3334 GCA_031423735.1 Bacteroidota bacterium
AAAATACACTTCACCGCAAAGAACTTTTTGATACGTTAACAGCCGAGATGAAACTTGATCGTGCTCGCCATACGATTTTACCTCCAAGTAAATTTGGTTTAGTACAGATTACTCGTGAGCGAGTTCGTCCGGTAACGGATATTATTACTGTTGAAAAATGTCCTGCTTGTGATGGTACTGGTGAAATTAAATCATCGTTATTATTAGTTGATGATGTAGAAAACAATATCAACTATTTGTGTAAAGAACAAAATGAAGCATCATTAATTTTGCAAACACATCCATTTTTAGCAGCCTATTTCAAAAAAGGTTTTTGGAAACTAAAATCCTTCCAATGGAAATGGTTTAAGAAATACAAACGCTGGATAAAAGTAGAACCCATCTCCTCTTACCACATGATGGAATACCATTTTTTAAATGAGCAAGGCGAAGAGATAAAGTTGTAGAGTGGTGAGAATTTAATTTTTATTTGCTAAGATTTAATTTCAAAGGCCTCCCTCGATCCCACACAAGGAGGGAAGCAATAAAAATTCAGCGTTATAAATTTAAAGTTCGAAAATTAATCTAAATCAAATTTTCGGATTGTCCCCCTCCTTTGGAGGGGCTAGGGGAGGCTAAAATCCCAACACTGTTCTTGGTTTCAAACTCAGGACATTCCAATTATTTAAATCAAGTATTTTTATCAGTTCTAATTTTTGTTAGTTTTTTAAATTTGATTTTATATTATAGATTTTAACTAATTTCATAAAAAAATGAATTATCTATTTTGCATTAATGAATCAAGAATTGAATAAAAATATTGCTTTAGTTAACGAGATAAAATCGTTGATTGAACAAAGCAAACAACAAGTCGCCATAGCAGTAAATGCTACTATTACTATTCTGTATTGGCAAGTTGGGAGTCGAATAAACACAGAAGTACTAAAAGATCAACGGGCTGAGTACGGAAAGGAAATTGTCTCAACACTGTCGAGACAGTTAGAACTGGAATATGGGAGTGGTTGGAGCAAACGACATTTGCATCACTGTCTTCGCTTGGCCGAAATTTACCCAGACATTAACATTGTGCACACACTGTGTACACAATTGAGTTGGTCGCACCTAAGATTAATTGCTTCTATGGATAACGACCTTAAACGCCTGTTTTACATAGAAATGTGTAAAATTGAAAAATGGAGTGTACGTACTTTTCAAGAAAAAATCAACTCTATGCTCTATGAGCGAACTGCTATCAGTAAAAAGCCAGAAGAAACCATTAAAAATGAATTAAAACAACTAAATGATTCCAATCAAATAACGCCTGATTTGGTTTTTAGAGATCCTTACTTCTTAGATTTTTTAGGATTGAAAGACACGTATTCTGAAAAGGATTTGGAATCTGCTATTGTTGCTGAATTGCAGCGTTTTATTTCTGAATTAGGAAATGATTTTGCTTTTTTAGCGCGACAAAAAAGGTTGATGATTGATAATCGTGATTACTACATTGATCTACTTTTTTACCATAGAAGGTTAAAATGCTTAATTGCAATTGATTTAAAAATTGGTGAATTCGATGCTGCTCATAAAGGTGAAATGGAATTATATTTGGGTTATCTCGAAAAGCACGAAAGTGTAGAAGGTGAAAATCCACCTATTGGCTTGATTCTTTGCACCGGCAAAAACCCAGAACACATAGA
Organism: Bacteroidota bacterium; assembly: GCA_031423735.1. Classification (GTDB taxonomy): domain Bacteria; phylum Bacteroidota; class Bacteroidia; order AKYH767-A; family OLB10; genus JANXSD01. The sequence goes on from JANPGA010000507.1 coordinate 1,677, forward strand.
GCTTTTACAATTGCACAAAAGCAATATTAAAGTGGCTGATTATTTTACGATATTACCATCAAAAGAAATATTGTTGGATCGTCTACACAAAGCTATTGCAATTGCGCAAAATCAAATAAGAGAAAAGGAATGATTATATTCGAAGATCGGCCAATTGATGGAATTCTAATGGTTGAATAGCAATAAATTAAATTTTGCTGATTTTTTGAAACATGCTATAAAGTATTAACTTTGGGAAACTAATAAATATTTTTTTACTTTTATGATATCACAGATACAATCATTTTCAGATTCATTATCGAATAATATATCTCCCAATTTTATTCATCTTAAGGATAACGTTTTTGCTGAATATGTATTTGTCTATCACATTAATGATGGATATTCAATAGCTGAAGTGAAGAAAATAAATAATAAACAACAAATTTTATTTAAGAAATTAGTCAATAAGCAACAACAATTAAATTTAATGTTTATTGATTCGTCTTTTCCTATTTTATTGTCGGATGTTGTTAAAACAGTTTTGATAAAAAATACAAAATCATTTCAGCAATATATTGATACGATAGCAAATAAACCAATAGTCGACATCCTACAAGATTCTGATTATTTGAAATGCAAATTTACTAGTTTCATTCATCATCTTTTGTATACTAATATTGCCAATGATCAAATCTTTAAAAGAGAAATAGATAGCGACCGCGTATATTATAGAAAAGGAAATACTGATAAAATTGAGTACTATTCAATTTATGACCAAAATAAATTGCAAGAACTTATGCTAATTCAAATGAAATTGGAAATCGTCTATGATAGAACGTTTATTGAAGGATGTGAAGCATCGGTTTGTTTCAGAATTAAATATTAAAAAGATTGGTATGAAAAGTATTGAAGTTGTAGCCGCTATTATTATTTTCGACAGCAAGATTTTATGTGTCCAGAGAGGAGAAAATAAATTTGAATATATATCAAAAAAATACGAATTTCCTGGAGGAAAGATGGAAGTTGGTGAGTCGAAAGAAGAAACTATTAAAAGAGAAATATTTGAAGAATTAAAAATGGAAATTTATGTTCACGAAGAGTTCTTAACTGTAACACATGAATACCCAGATTTTATTTTAACTATGCATAGTTTTATTTGTAAATGTGATAATCCAAATCTAACATTAACTGAGCATATCGATCATAAGTGGTTGGACAAATATGAGCTTGAAAGGTTAGATTGGGCTGAGGCTGATATTCCAATTATGAAAAAACTATTGTCTTATTAAAATGAGTTTGATAAATTTAAAATTATCCGAAAGTTTGCAAGCTGGTTTTATTAACTTTAATCTCCCATCTTATAGTGAATATCTGCCACAATTATTGGTAAATGATATAAGAGAAGGAAAAAAAGTATTAACCACAATACTCCAGGAATTAAATAAATGCGATGAATTTTGGTTTTCTGTTGCTTTTGTAACTACAGGTGGAGTTGCGACTTTGATAGAAACTCTTATTGAGCTGAAGAAAAAAGGAATACGTGGTAAAATACTTGTTTCTCAATACCTCAATTTTACACATCCTGTGGCGTTGACTCGGCTTTTACAATTTGAAAATTTGGAAATTAAAATTGCCGTTGATAATGCATTTCATTCAAAAGGATATTTATTTAGGAA
>JANPGA010000508.1:0-3343 GCA_031423735.1 Bacteroidota bacterium
AGTTGAAGTCGAGTTTGGTGCGAATTGGGAAGCCTCCGCCAATATCCAGATATTCTAATTCCGGACATATTTTTTTAAGATCACAATAGAGATTTATGTTTTTTTGCAACTCACTCCAGTAGTAAGCTGTGTCTTTTACGCCAGTATTAATGAAAAAATGAAGGAGTTTTAACTCAACATTCTTATTGTTTTGAATGTTTTGCTTGTAATAATCAACAATTCCGTTGTACCGGATGCCAAGACGAGAAGTGTAAAATTCGGCATTAGGTTCTTCTTCCGCAGCAATGCGAATACCAACTTGCAATTTCCCTTTCCATCCTTTCTGCAATTGTGGAAGCTCATCTTTATTATCTAAAATCGGTATTACATTCGAAAAACCATCATTCATCATATCAATAATGCCATCAGTATAGTTGTCACGTTTGAAACCATTACAAATTACCATTCTTGATTTATCAACTTTGCCTTGAGAGGCTAATTCGCGAATAATTGGAATGTCGAAGGCCGAACTTGTTTCTAAATGAACATCGTTTTTTAATACTTCCGATAAAACAAATTCAAAATGAGAACTTTTCGTGCAATAGCAATACAAATAATTACCTTTGTAATCGGCTTTTGCCATTGCAACATTGAATAAGCGAGTAGCCTTTTGGATTTGATCGCTTATCTTTGGCAAATAGGTGATTTTAAGTGGGGTGCCATACTGCTCAATGATGTCCATTAGGGGTATATCATTGAAATGTAGGCAATTGTCTTCTACTTTAAACCCTTCTTGTGGGAATTCAAAAGTTTGTTCAACAAGGTCGGTGTATCTGTTCTTCATTAATCCGTGTAAGTTACATTGCTAATATTATACAAATGTAAGTAACTTGGATCTAAATAATATCATCTTTTTAAAATATTAAAAGGAAAAAATTAAGGTAAATTGAGAAGAATTAGTTCTTTCTTTCTCTCATAAATTAAAGATTATGCATAAGAAAATTAAATTTATTGAAGTTAAATCAGAGATCGGAGCTGGTACGCGTGGAGCGAGTTTAGGTCCAGATGCAATTAAGGTTGCAGCTTTAGATTATGGAAGTACATTGTTCCATAAGATTAGTTCAGTTGAAATACCTGTTGAAAACAATCTGCTTTTTGAACCTCAAGGAAGTCCGTATGCTAAGCGACTCCGCGGTATCCTTAATGTATATGAGCGGCTTGTAAAGACCCTAGGAGATACTCTTAAAGCAAAAGAGTTTCCGATCGTATTGGCTGGTGATCATAGCTCTGCTGGTGGAACGATCGCTGGAATTAAAGCGGCATTCCCAAAGAATAGATTAGGGGTAATTTGGATCGACGCCCATGCGGATTTGCATTCACCTTATACGAGTCCAACCGGTAATGTTCATGGTATGCCACTTGCAGCATCTTTAGGTGAAGATAATAGTGCAAGTAGGATGAACAAGCCTGATAAGGACACTGCGGATTTATGGAATCGTTTAAAAAAAGTAGGAGGGATCACTCCTAAAATCAATTATTCAGATCTTGTATTTATTGCGGTTCGTGATGTTGAACCTGAAGAGACTTACCTCATTAAGAAACATAAAATCAAATGTTTTACTACAAATGATGTTCGAAGAGATGGAGTAGAGAAGATCGCAAGAGATGCTTTAGCTTATTTAAACAACTGTCAGATGATCTATGTCTCGTTTGATGTAGATAGTATGGATTCCTCAATTTCGAAAGGTACTGGAACACCGGTTAGGAATGGTATCACTGAAAAGGAAGCAGGTTCATTATGTGTTCGGTTGATACAAAATGAAAAAGTTGTTTGTTTTGAAATTGCCGAAGTAAATCCTACTCTTGATAAAGAAAACTTAATGGCAGAGAATACATTTGAAATCCTACAACGTGTAGTATCTCAAATTGCTTAATAAAAAATTCAATTAAAATTTGTTTTTGTTTACATCATTACTACAATAGGAATATCGACTTTATATGTTATTTGAACTCGAATTACGTGCTGCTACCGAAAAGGCTATGCAGGAAATTTATAAAATTACGGTAAGCCCGGATGATATATCTATTAATGAAACACGTAAAGATTTTGAAGGTGATTTAACAATTGTTGTTTTTAATCTTGCGAAAGCTGCTAAACAAAGTCCTGATACATTAGGGAAAAATGTAGGCGAATGGTTGCAAGAACATTGCAGAGAAGTGTTACGCTATAATGTGGTAAAAGGATTTTTAAATATTGTTGTAAAAACGGAAGCCTGGCAGAATATTTATGCTGAATCTGCATTAGATAAAAATTTTGGTCGTGTAATTATTGATGCTAATGTTTCCAGTCACCCAGTTTTAGTGGAATATAGTTCTCCAAATACCAATAAGCCACTACACCTAGGTCATGTTAGAAATAATTTTTTAGGATATTCAATTGCTGAAATTTTAAACGCAACGGGCAACCCAGTTCGAAAAGTAAATCTTATTAATGATCGTGGAATTCACATTTGTAAATCGATGTTAGCATGGATGAAAAATGGGAATGGTGAAACGCCAGAGTCAACAGGAATGAAGGGAGATCATTTGGTGGGTAAATATTATGTTGAGTTTGATAAGATGTATAAGGCTGAGATAGTTCAGCTAATGAAAAGTGGAATAGCAGAAGACATTGCGAAGAAAACTGCGCCATCAATCATTGAAGCACAAGAACTACTTTTAAAATGGGAGTCACATGATTCGCCCACAATACAGTTATGGCAAACGATGAATAGATGGGTATATGCAGGCTTTGATTCAACCTATAAAATGATGGGTGTTGATTTTGATAAATTTTATTATGAATCAGAAACTTATTTGTTAGGAAAAGGAATTGTTTTAGAAGGATTAGAAAAAGGTGTATTTTATAAGAAGGAGGATGGTTCTGTTTGGATTGATTTGACGGAAGAAGGATTGGATCAAAAGTTATTAATTCGTACCGATGGAACTAGTGTTTACATCACACAAGATTTAGGCACCGCTAAAATGCGTTATGAAGAAACCAAATTCACTAAACTTATTTATGTAGTAGGAAACGAACAGGAATATCATTTTAAGGTGCTGCGTGCAATCATGAAACGTTTAGGTTATGATTGGTGGAATGAATTACATCATCTTTCCTACGCAATGGTTGATCTTCCTTCTGGCAAAATGAAATCGCGTGAAGGAACTGTAGTAGATGCTGATGATTTGATGCAAGAGATGGTTGCTGAAGCAAAGAAGATTACTCAAGAATTAGGAAAGTTGGATGATTTTGAAAGTGAAGAAGCAAACGCTTTGTACCACATGATTGGAATGGGCGCTTTGAAATATTTTATATTGAAAA